>JAFSJZ010000004.1 GCA_017449185.1 Oscillospiraceae bacterium | reverse complement strand
TTTCTGTTTTCCGTATGTCTATCTCTTGCTTTATTGGGAAAACTTATTTATAATGTCAGCGTTATTCTTTGTCGAATTCTCTGAAAGGTTTCCTATAGATGAAAAAAGTACTGAGTGGTTTCGTGTTGATCGCTGCCGTGGTCCTGCTGGGACTGCTGCTGATCCTCCGCGGCGGTCTGTTCTCCTCCCATGCGGTTTCCGAAACGCCGCTTCCCGACGTTTCAAGCCCCACGCCCTCCCCCGCGCCTCTTACCGCTCCCACGGAGGCTCCCTCCGCTGCGCCCTCCCCTACGCCGGAAGCGACGGCAGAGCCTACGCCCGAAGCCGAGCCGGAGAGTTTTGTGCTCTCCTTTATCGGCGACCTGACGCTGGCGGGCTCACCCGGCGTTCCCCTCAATTTCTGGGAGACGATCCAGCACGACTACGCCTATCCCTTCTCCAACGTGAAACAGTATTTCGTTGATGACGAGTACACCCTCGGCAATCTCGAATGCACCTTCTCCGACCAGTATCTCCAGTCCATCGAGTACTTCTCCTTCCGTGCGCCGACCGAGTACGCCAACATCCTGCTCGAGGGAGGCGTCGACTTCGTCACCACGGCGAACAATCACTCGGACGATTTCAATAACGCCGGCAAGCGCGACACCTGGGCCACGCTTGAGAGTTACAATATCCCCTTCGGCAAGAACGACGAGGCCCAGATCGTCACCACGCCGAACGGGCTGAAGCTTGGCATCTACTGCCAGTTCAGCAACAATTACGGCGATTTTCGCCCCGATGAAGAAAAGGCCCTCGCCGCGATCCGCGATCTCAAGGAGCAGGATCCCGACCTGATCATCTGCATGTTCCACATGGGGATCGAGATGAACTATTATCCCGATCAAAAAACGCCGGAGACCTGCGCGATCTGCCGCAGATGCATCGACGCGGGCGCGGACATCATCTATGCCTCGCATCCGCACTGCCTCCAGCCGATCGAGGAATACAGCGGCGGACTGATCCTCTACTCGATGGGCAACTTCATCTTCGGCGGGAATTCCATGCCCTCCGACCAGGACACCGCGATCGTACAGCTGACGGTCGAGCGCGACGGAAACGGAAACGTCAGTCTTGGCGACTATACGATCATTCCCTGCTGCATCGCCAGCAAGCCCGTGACGGATCCGAGCCTTTCCGCGAGCGTCCGCGGAAAATATGTTGCTTACAATGATCTGAAGCCTATCCCCTACGAAGAGGGCTCGGCGGATTACATCCGCGCGCTGAGCAAGATCGACGGGAGCTACGACGGGCCGGACGGTCAGGCGGATTACACCAACTGGCACGAGCAGCACGGATAATAAGCAAAAAGAACGAGGCCGGAGGCCTCGTTCTTTTTATTCTATCCCAAAAAGCCTTTTCCCGTTCTCCCAGGTGATTCTCTCGATCTCCTGCGGCGTCAGGCCCTTGATCTCTGCGATTTTTAGTATTATGTAAACCAAATTGGCCGAGTCGTTGCGCTTTCCGCGCAGCGGGACGGGGCTCATATAGGGGCTGTCCGTCTCGACAAGGATGCGCTCGGGCGGCGTGATCTCAAGGACCTCAAGCGCCTTGCGGGCGTTCTTGTAGGTCACCGGGCCGTCAAAGCCCAGATACCAGCCGCGGCGCAGCAGCTCCCGCGCCATCTCCGCGCTGCCGGAAAAGCAGTGGAACACGCCGCGTGCCGCAGGATAGGCGCTGACGAGTTCGAGACAGTCGGCATGCGCCTCGCGGTCGTGCACGATCACGGGCAGGTCCAGCTCGATCGCGAGCGCGAGCTGCTCGGCAAAGAGCTTTTTCTGTTCTTCCTTATGTTCCGTATCCCAGTAATAGTCGAGACCGACCTCGCCGATGGCAACGCATTTTTCATGTCCTGCCAGGCTTCGGATCGTCTCCAGACCGTCGGGCGGGAGATCGGCCATGTCCTCCGGGTGGATGCCGACGGCGGCCCAAACAAAGGGAAAACGCTCGGCAAGGGAAAGCGCCGCGCGGCTGCTCTCGATCTCGCAGCCGGGATTCACGATCAGCGCTACGCCTCGCTCCGGCATCGAGGCTAGAACCGTCTCACGGTCGGCGTTAAAGGCGCCGGAATCATAATGGGCGTGTGTGTCAAAGATCATGCTTTTCCTTCCCCTCCGCGGTCGTTTCTGCTTTTTATTATCTGACAGGAGCCGGAAAAAAGCAAGAGCAAGCTGCCGCATGTCGCGCAGCGCGCGATTTTTCTTGCCCTTTATCGGCGACGATGATATAATATGTTAAAATCATTTCAAGCAAAAGGGGCCTCATTATGAGCAAGCCTGTCATTATCACCGCCGACAGTACCTGCGATCTCTCGCCGGAGCTGCTGGAGCGCTATTCCGTCAAAACCATCCCGCTGACCATCCTGCTCGGCGATGAGAGCCACTACGACGGTTTGGATTTCACGCCCACGGATATGTATCTCCGCTATCATGCCGACGGCACGCTGCCAAAGACCTCCGCCCCCTCGGTGCAGCAATTTATCGATTTTTTCCGTCCTTTCCTCGAAGAAGGCTGCGAGATCGTCCATCTTGACATCAGCTCGGAGCTGTCCAGTTCTTTTTCCACGGCCTGCATCGCCGCCTCGGAACTGGAGGGCGTGTACCCCGTCGACAGCCGCATGCTCTCCACGGGCGTCGGGCTGCTGGTCATCGAGGCCGCCGAGTGCCGCGACCGCGGCATGGGCGCCGCCGAGATCGCGGAGCATATCGCCTCGCTGACCGACAAGGTCGATACGAGTTTTGTGCTCGACACGCTGGAATTCATGTGGAAGGGCGGGCGCTGCTCAGGCGTCGCCGCGCTGGGCGCGAATCTCCTGCACCTCAAGCCTGCGCTGGAGATGAGCGGCGGCAAGCTGGGCGTGTATAAAAAATACCGCGGCGGCATCAAATCGGTCTACAGGCAGTATATCGCCGAGCGTCTCGCAGGGAAATCCATCCGTCCGGGGCATGTGTTCATCACCAATTCCGGCGAGATCGACGAGGCGACGCTTGCCGAGCTCGAGGCGCTGGTGCGCAGCACGATCCCGGTCAAGGAAGTCCACCACACGATGGCGGGCTGCACGATCGCCTCGCACTGCGGCCCCAAATGTCTGGGTGTTCTGTTCATCAATGAATGAAAGATAGTTTACATAATGCTATAAGTTGACATAATATTAGCCGCACACCTTGAACGGTGTGCGGCTGTTTTGTTTACTTCACGCTGAAGAGGATATCGCCGTAGGTCGGATAGGGCCAGATCTCCCGGTCACAAAGCGGCTCCATCGCGTCGACGGAGGAGCGCAGCGCGTCCATCGCGCCGAGGATCTCGTCATGGTACAGTCTGGCACGTGTCAGCGGATCGGGCGCAGCCTGGGCTTTTGCGTTGAGTTTTTTCAGGATCTCAACGCGTTCCACGGTCTCACGCGTCAGCGCGCTGAGCTTATCGGCGGTCTCCCGCTCGAAGGAGGTGTCGATCGAAGAGGAGAGCGTCTCCTTGGAAAGCGCCGCGTCCGCAAGCGAGGCGGAATACGCGCTCACGGCCGGGAGGATGTCCTTCCAGACCATGTTGACCATCGTCTGCGCCTCGATGCGAAGCACCTTATTGTACGTGTCGAGCTTGATTTCGTAGCGGGCGTGCAATTCCTCGGGCGTATAGACCCGGTGAGATGTAAACAGTCGCACGTTCTTGCCGCTGAGATAGCAGGGCACGCAGTCCGGCGTAGAGGGCAGGTTCATCAGGCCGCGGCGCTCCGCCTCTCGGATCCAGGCTTCATCGTAGCCGTTTCCGTTGAAGAGGATGCGCTTGTGGCTCGAGATGACGCCGCGGATGAGCTTGTGGAGCTCTTCGGCGAAATCCTTCGCTCCCTCGAGAGCGTCTGCGTACTGGCGCAGGGATTCGGCCACGGCGGTGTTGAGCACGACGTTCGCACCCGAGATCGAAGCCGAGGCGCCGGGCATACGGAACTCGAACTTGTTTCCGGTGAAGGCAAAGGGCGAGGTACGGTTGCGGTCGGTCGTGTCCTTGGGCAGCTTGGGCAGCACGTGGACGCCGACCTTGATAAGCTCCTTCTCTTTCCCGCCGTATGGCTCGTTCTTCTCGATGCACGAGAGGATCTCCGACAGCTCCTCTCCGATGTACATCGAGACGACGGCCGGCGGGGCCTCGCTGGCTCCGAGACGGCGGTCGTTCGAGGCGGAGGCGACGGAGAGGCGCAGCATGTCCTGATAGTCGTCCACGGCCTGGATCACGGCGCAGAAGAACAGCAGGAACTGGGCGTTCTCATAGGGCGTGTCGCCGGGCTCGAGCAGGTTGACGCCGGTGTTGGTCATAATCGACCAGTTGTTGTGCTTGCCGCTGCCGTTCACGCCCGCGAAGGGCTTCTCATGCAGCAGGCAGACCATGTCGTGCTTGCGGGCGATCTTCTGCATCAGCTCCATCGTGAGCTGGTTGTGGTCGGCCGCGATATTGGTCGTCGTGAAGATCGGCGCGAGCTCGTGCTGTCCGGGCGCGACCTCGTTGTGTTCCGTCTTGGCCATGACGCCGAGCTTCCAGAGCTCACAGTCAAGCTCTTTCATAAAGGCCGCGACGCGCGGCTTGATCGACCCGAAGTAGTGGTCGTCCAATTCCTGCCCCTTCGGCGGCATGGCGCCGAAGAGCGTACGCCCCGTATAGCGGAGATCGCGCCGCTTTTCATAGACGGGCAGATCGACCAGGAAGTATTCCTGCTCGGGGCCGACGGTGGTCTTGACGCTGCTCACATCCTCGTTCCCGAAGAGGCGCAGCACGCGCATCCCCTGCCGGTTGAGGGCTTCCATCGAACGAAGCAGCGGCGTTTTCTTGTCCAGCGCCTCGCCGCCGTAGGAGCAGAAGGCCGTCGGAACACAGAGCACGCCTTCCTTGATAAAGGCATAGGAAGTGGGATCCCAGGCCGTGTAGCCGCGGGCCTCGAAGGTCGCGCGCAGACCGCCGGACGGGAAGCTGGAGGCGTCCGGCTCGCCCTGAATCAGCTCGCGCCCGGAGAACTCCATAATGACTTTGCCGCCGTCGATGGGCGAGATGAAGCTGTCGTGCTTCTCGGCGGTGATGCCGGTCATCGGCTGGAACCAGTGGGTAAAATGCGTGGCGCCTTTTTCGATGGCCCAGTCCTTCATCGCGTTGGCGACGATGTTTGCCGCTTCGCCGTCGAGTCTGCGGCCTTCGCTGATCGAACGCTGGACCTGCTTGAACACATCGCGGGGCAGACGCGCCCGCATGACGGTTTCATTGAAAACCATCGAGCCGAAAATCTCTGTGACCGGGTTCATGAGCAGGCCTCCTTTTTTTGAGAGAGTATATGTTATGTTAATTCCATTCCGATCTTTTGTCAACAGTTTTTCTCCTCCCGGAGGAGCTTTCCGATCGTGCTTTCCTCTTGCCTGCGTATGGGAAATATGGTATTCTGAAAAAAAGCGCATGATGTGCCTTCGTCGGGTGCTGAAACGCGGCTGAAAAAGGAGATGCGTTCTGTGATCGATCCGAGAGACGTGATGAAGGTCGACGATGAAAACTGGGAGGACTTCAAGCGGGAGGCTATGAAAGACGAGCTGTTTTACAACGGCCCGGGCGACATGCTCGACACGCCCGAGGGGCGCGCAAAGTTCTGCCGGCTGAACGAAACCTCGATCTACAACAAACCCGACCCGGAGTTTCCGGGCTATAAAATCTGGGTGTACAATCTGCAGGGGCAGGGCCTGGTCGTCAAAAAGCTCAGCCGCGTCGACCACGCGGTCATGGAAAACATCGAGTACGACGCAGAGGGCAAAGAAGTCAGCCGCTTCTACGAGCCCGCCTGAACAGAAGCATTTTATCGCCGGATTATAGTTTACATAATCCGGCGCAAGCAAAGAAAGGAGCGATCATCATGGAAAAGAAATCCACACCCGCCGTGCTGCTCATCGCCGCGCTCGTCGTGGCGGCGATCTTTTGGGCGCTCGACCGCTTTGTGTTCGCGCATCCGGTCCTGCGCGTCATCGCGATGGCCGCGATCGTGCTGTTCTGCGCCCGGCTGATCGAGCTGATCCTCGGCGCATTCAAGCCCGCCTCCCATCGCGCCAAGACCGTGCTGACGCTGCTCGCCAGCCTCACGCGCTACCTCGCCGCGATCGTCATCCTCTGCTGGGGTCTGTCGATCTTCGGCGTGGACGTCAACACCATCGTCGCCAGCGTGGGCGTTCTGGCCCTCGTCATCGGCTTCGGCGCCGAAAGCCTGATCGCCGACATGGTCACCGGCTTCTTCATGCTGTTTGAAAACCAGTACAACGTCGGCGATATCGTGGAGGTCAACGGCTTCCGCGGCATGGTCAAGGAGATCGGCATCCGCACGACCTCGATCATCGACACGGGCAAGAACATCAAGATCGTGAACAACTCCGATATGAAAAACATCCTTAATCGCTCGGACAACGTCTCGATTGCCGTCGCCACGATTGACGTTCCGTACCCGACGGATCTTGAGAAGCTGGAGATGCAGATCCCCGCATTGATAAAGGAGATCTTTGAGCGGCATCAGGACGTGATGCTCTCCGAGCCGCGCTATCTCGGCGTGCAGGAGTTGGGCGCCTCCGGCATCACGCTGAAGTTCATCGTGGAGATCGAAGAGGGCAACATCTTCTCTGTGCCCCGTATCCTCAATCACGATTTGCTGCTCGGCTTCCGGAAGCTGGGCGTGGAGTGCCCCTTCCAGCAGGTCGACGTACATAGCTGCTGACAAGCCATGGCGAATTGGTATGAAGAATTCCCGGTGAGAGAGGAGTATCCTCTCACGCCGGAGGAATTCCCTCAGCCGCAGCCGGAGACGGAGTTCCGTCCGCCGGCCTCCGCGGCGGAGGACTCCGCGCCGCCGGGGACGGATCACGACAATCCCTCCCCCGCCCTGGAGTTCACGCCGCCGGGCAGCGGCCGAGCGGAAAACGATGCCCAACCGGGCGAAAAAAAGCGGCGGCGGCTTCTGTACGGGGCGGCGGCGCTGCTGTTTGTTTGGCTTCTCTTTTTCGGAAGGCACGGCGAAGCGGCCCCTGCTTCTGTCGTCGCAACACCGCAGAAGCCGGTTTATACCTCCGCATCCGACATTCCCGCGCCGGTCCATACCGGCAGCTCGGATACCCCCTTGCCGGAGCAGACGGCCATGCCGGAGCAGACGGCCATGCCGGAGCAGACAGCCGTGCCGGAGCAGACAGCCGCGCCGGAGCAGACAGCCGCGCCGGAGCAGACAGCCGCGCCGGAGCAGACAGCCGCGCCGGAGTCCACGCCCGAGCCGCTCGGCAAAGAGCCCGGGATCGAGACGGACTTTTTCTATTTCTCTCACGAGCACCACGCCAGGATCCGTCTGAGCAACACCGGAGAGCTGCACTCCGTGCGCGTGAGCGTGCGAGACGAGACGCTGGACAAGCCTGTCTATGAATATTACCTCTCCGAGGAGGAGATCGCAGCCGGCGCTTATGAGCTGCCGGTCCTCTCCAGCGGAGATCTGTATATGGAAAACATGGCCGCCTATGACGCCGTCAACGGCTGGCCGAAGTTTGAAATGACTGTCGACGCCTGGTATGAGAATGAGGCCGGCGACGGCGAGGACAGGCTGACGATCACACGTGAGGCAGACTTCGAGCTCGGCATCGGCCTTAGCTACATGCGGCCGGACTTTAACTGGAGCGAGGTCGTCCCTGCCGACAGCTTCTATATTCAGCCCTGGGAGGAGCTGGAAGAGATCCGTTATGTGATCAACGATCCCGATGCGGTCAGGGATCCTCTGACCATCAGCGTGGATCTGTCCTGGAACGGGCGGCACGCCGCGCCCGAGGAATACGAGGAAGTGCTGGAGAAGAGCGAATACAGCATCGTAAATTCCGAAACCGGCGAGAGTACGCCGCATGTGGGCTACACCAGAGAGCTTGTGCTCCGCCGCCCCGCCTGGATGCCGGAGGAGGGCACGCTCCACGTCTGCATCGTGCAGTATCTTGCCAGCACCGGCGAGCAATGGGTCCGGGAGTACGACTTCGATTACCCGCAGCAGTATGACTGGGAATCCTGAAAAACGCAAAACAAAAACCTGTGCAGCGATCAGCAATCGCTGCACAGGTTTTTATTCGTTTGAACAGACTTATTTCTTGATGCCGAAGAGGCCGCGGATGATGGCACTGGTCCCGCTGCGCATCACGGAGGACAGGGCGTTTCTGGCGGCGCGCTTGGCGATCGTGCCGGCGCTGGTGGTCTTGCCGCCGGTAGCGGCGTTGACGAGATTGGTGCTCACGGAGCTGACCACGGACGAGGCCGCGTTGTTGATCGCCTGCTGGGCGACCTTCTTTTTCTTCTCGGCTTCCTTCTGGGCAGCCTTTTCGGCGGCGGCGGCTTCCTTGGCAGCGGCCTTCTCGGCGGCGGCCTTTTCCTTCGCGGCAGCCTTCTCGGCGGCGGCGGCTTCCTTCTCGGCGGCCTTGCGGGCGGCCTCTTCCTCGGCCTCCTTCGCGCGCTGGGCCTCCAACTCGACGGTAGCCTTGGTGATGATCTCGTAGGCGGACTCGCGGTCGCAGCTCTCGCGGTACTTCTGGTCAAGCTCGGTGCCGTTGATGAGCGCGTCAATGGCGGACTGGGTGGCCTCGCCCATCAGGCTCTGCGGCGGGAGGATGCGGGCGCGCTCGACGATGGTGGGGATGCCCTCCTCGTCAAGGAAGCTGACGAGCGCCTCGCCGACGGCCAGCTCGGAGAGCGCGGTCTCGGTGTCAAACTTCTCGTTCACGCGGAATGCCTTCGCGGCGGCGCGGACAGCCTTCTGCTCGGCCGGGGTGTAGGCGCGCAGCGCGTGCTGGACGCGGTTGGAGAGCTGTGCGAGCACATCGTTGGGGATGTCGGACGGGCTCTGCGAAATGAAGTAGATGCCGACGCCTTTGGAGCGGATCAGCTTGACGACCTGGACGATCTTCTGCACGAGGGCCTTGGGCGCGTCGTTGAACAGGAGGTGCGCCTCGTCAAAGAAGAAGATCATGCGCGGCTTGTCGGGATCGCCGACCTCGGGGAGCTGCTCGTAGAGCTCGGTCATCATCCACAGCAGGAAGGTGGAGTAGACCAGCGGGCTCGCGATCAGGCGCTTGCTGGTGAGGATGTTGATGTAGCCGCGGCCATCGGCGTCGGTGCGCATCCAGTCGTGGATGTCCAGGCTCGGCTCGCCGAAGAACTGGTCGCCGCCCTCATCCTCGAAGGCGAGGAGCGCGCGCTGGATCGCGCCGATGCTGGCGGCGGAGACGTTGCCGTACTCGGTGGTGAACTCGGCGCGGTTGTCGCCCACATACTGGAGCATGGCGCGCAGATCCTTCAGATCGAGCAGCAGCAGACCGTTATCGTCGGCCACGCGGAAGACGATGTTCAGAACGCCGGTCTGGATCTCGGTCAGGCCAAAGAGACGGCCAAGAAGCGTGGGGCCCATCTCGGAGACGGTGACGCGCACGGGATGGCCCTGCTCGCCGAAGATGTCCCAGAAACGGGTGGGATAGGACTTGAAGGAGAAGTCCTCGATCCCGAAGCCCTTGAGGCGCTCGCTCACGTTATCGCTGAGCACGCCGGGCATGCACATACCGGATAGGTCGCCCTTGACGTCGCAGAGGAAAACGGGGACGCCCAGGTCGGAGAAGGACTCGGCCATCACCTTCATCGTGACCGTCTTGCCGGTGCCGGTCGCGCCGGCGATGATGCCGTGGCGATTGGCCATTTTCGGCAGGAGATAGAGGTTCTTCTCGGACTGTGCCATCCATATCTTGTTATCAGTAAACATAGTGATCCCCCATATCTTTTATTTTTGCTGATAAACGTATCTTATCACAGCTTTTCGCCGCGCACAAGTTGCTTGACGCAAAAAAGTGCGCTTTTTTGATTTTTCTTTCCGGTCGGAAAAGAAAAAAGCGAAAAAAAAAGGAATATCCGTGTTGAGAAACGCCGCGATTCGTGTTAGAATTTTTAAAAAGGAAAGACAAACGGGAACGAGGGAATGGGAATTGAAGACAAGAGTTATCTCCGGCGCCGTGCTGCTCGTGATCACCTTTACCTGCATGCTGCTCTCCCCTGTCACGAGGATCTTGTTTTTTACCGTGGCCGGTCTGCTGTGCGCCTATGAGTACAGCCGCGGACTGGAAAAGATCGAGGTGTACTGCTGCGCGTGGGTCATGTACGTCTATATCTGCGCGCAGGCGATCCTTGCCTTCTTCCATGCCGGGCCGGTCGCGCTGATCTCCTGCTTCTGCGCCGCGGTGTTCCTTGCTCTCTTCTCCGGGATCCTGCACAAGAAAGTTTCGGGCAGCGGCGCGCTCTATACGCTGGCGGGCGTGGCCTATCCCTGCTTCCTGTTCAACCTGCTGATGGTCATCTCCGTGACAGAGCTCTGGGCCCAGACGCTGCTCGTCGGCAGCGTGGCCACCTGGGTGTGCGACACCGCCGCGCTCATCGGCGGCAGCCGCTACGGCAAGCACAAGGTCGCGCCGCTCGTGTCCCCGCACAAGACGGTGGAGGGCTGTCTGTTCGGGCTGGCCTCCTCGATCCCCACGGGCTTGATCCTGTTTCTGATCCTCCGCTCCACTTCCCTCGCCCTGCCCCTGGGCGTGTGTCTGGTCACCTGCGTGCTCGCCTCCTCGATGGGGCAGATCGGCGACCTGGCTGAGTCGCTGATCAAGCGCATGATCGGCGTGAAGGACTTCTCGAACCTGATCCCCGGGCACGGCGGGATGTTCGACAGGGCGGACAGTTTGCTTTTCGCGATCCCGACGGCCTATCTGTGCATCTACATCGGCAGCCTGATCGCGTAAAAATATTTATACATCAATAAAAGACACACAGGCAGACGCCTGTGTGTCTTTTGTTGCATTGTGAGAAGAGATCAGACGGAGTCTTCCTCCGTGAGCTTCTCGATATCCTCGGCTGTGCCGGAGACAGCCTCCTTCTCGGCCTTTTTCTCGAGCTTGCCCATGAAGATCGGAGAGAGGATGCCCACGATGCACAGGGCGATCAGCACCCAGCTGACCACCGTCGAGAAGAGGATCGCCGGGTCGCCGCCGGAGGATTTCAGCGCGTTTCGCAGGCCCTTTTCGCCGATCGGCCCGAGGATCAGGGCCAGCACGACGGCCGCGGTGTTCAGATCAAGCTTACGCATGAAGTAGCCCAGCACACCGAAGGTCATCATGACGACGATGTCGAGGATGTTCTTGTGAATGGCGTAGGATCCCACGCAGCAGAGAACGGTCACGCAGGGGATCAGGATCGCGTCGGACAGGCGGGAGATCTGCGCAAAGCCGCGGCAGCCCAGCAGGCCGATGCCCAGCATGAAGAACTGGACGAGCACGAAGCCCGCGAAGAAGGTGTAGGTCATCGCGGCGTATTTGCCGAAGAGCTCCGGTCCCGGAGCCAGACCCTGGATGACCAGGCCGCCCATGAGAACGGCGGTGACGGACTCGCCGGGGATGCCGAGCGTCAGCGTCGGGATCAGAGAGCCGCCGGTGACGGCGTTATTCGCCGCCTCGGAGCCGGCCACGCCCTCGATCGAGCCCTTGCCGAACATCTCCTTGTGCTTGGAGAAAGACTTGGAGGTGTTGTAGCCGAGGAAGCAGGCGATCGCCGCGCCCGCGCCGGGCAGCAGGCCGATGATATTGCCGATCACCCAAGAGCGCAGGATCGTCGGGCGGATCAGCTTGCGCTCGTCGCGTGTGAGGCTCATCTTGTCGGTGAACTTGGTCGCCTGGGCGCGCTGGGTGATCTTCTTCTCGGCCAGGATAAAGACCTGGGACATCGAGAACAGACCGATCAGCGCGCAGGTGGTGTTGATACCCTCGGCAAAGTAGGCCTGGCCGAACATGACGCGCTTGGCGCCCGTGACGGGGTCAAGGCCGATGGTAGACAGCAGCAGACCGAGCGCGCCGGAGATCAGGCCCTTGACGATGGACTTGCCGGCGACGCCGGCGATGATCGTCAGGCCGAAGATCGAGAGCCAGAAATACTCGGCCGAGCGGAACTTCAGCGTCAGCTGAGCGAGCAGCGGGGCGAAGAAGTACAGCGAGATGCAGCTTAAGAGGCCGCCCCAGAACGAGGAGTAGCAGGCTGTGAACAGCGCTTTGCCCGCCTTGCCTTGGAGGGTCATCTGATAGCCCTCGATCGCCGTCGCCGCGGAGGCGGGCGTGCCGGGGGTGTGGATCAGGATCGCGGAGATCGATCCGCCGAAGATCGCGCCGCAGTAGATCGCGCCGAGCACGATCAGGCCCGTCTCGGCCTTCATCGTGAAGGTCAGCGGCAGCATCAGCGCCACGCCCATCGCAGCGGACAGGCCCGGCATGCAGCCGATGATGATGCCCAAGGCCACGCCCGCGGCCATCATCAGCAGGTTGATTGGGGTGAGGGCGTTGATAAAGCCTGCACCCATCAATCCTAAGGTCTCAAGCATTTTCAATTCCCTCCTTTATCTCAGCATTTTGATGACCGTGCCGATCGGCAGCTTCACGCCGAGGAACTTGCCGAAGGCAAAGTAGACCAGCGCGATGATCGCCACGATCGCAATGGCGCTGTGCAGGATCGGCACACGCAGATACAGCAGCACAGCCGCCATAAAGATGACGGTCGAGATATAAAAGCCGAAGAAATGCATCAGGACAACGTACAGGATCGCGCCGATCAGACAGAACAGGAACTGTTTGGGCTGGAAGTCTTTGAATACCTCGGCCACGCCGCTCTCCACGCCGTGCTTCTTCGCCGCGACGAGCATCTGCAGCAGGTACAGCGTCGTCAGACCGAAGAGCAGGATGATCGTGAACTTGGGATAGGTCTGGCTGTCCGCCCGGAAGTTGACCGTCTGGGAGTAGAAATAGGCGCAGACGAGATACATAAAGACTACGATGCCGATATCCGTCTTCTTCATTTTCAAGGGGCCATCACTCTCCTTCTCGAAGACTGTTTTTCTTTTCAAAGAAAGGGCAGGTGGATAGCCTGCCCTTTATAGTGCTGCGGATCGAACTCAGCCGAAGGACCAGAACTCGTCGGTTTGGGCCTCGGCGGCGGCCTGCTGCTCATCGATCAGAGCGGCGGTGGCCTCATGGTCGAGGAAGTTGGTGTCAAAGCTGGAGGCCGCGGCGATGTAATCGGGATCCTCCATCGTCTTCTTCAGCGCGTCCTCATAGAAGGAGATGACCTCGTCGCTGACGCCCGCGGGCGCGACGATGGCGCGGGAAGCGCCGACCCACTTGTCATAGTAGCCCAGCTCGGTCAGCGTCGGGACGTCGGGGAAGCGGGAGTCGCGCTCGGCCGAGAAGATGCCGAGCACCTTGTAGGCGCTCTCCTGGCCGGCGATGTCGCCGATCTTGACGACGGTGAAGTCAGACTCCTTGTTGCGCAGAGAGAGCAGCTGGTCAGCCGTGCCGCCCTGCGGGATGTCAATGTACGCGAAGCCGGCGGACTTGGCAAAAAGCTGCGCGCCGAGGTGGTTGGAGGCATGGTTGCCGTTGGTGGAGGCCTTCAGCTCGCCGTTGTGGGCCTTGCCGTACTCAACCAAGGCGTTGAGATCCGCAAAACGGTCGTCGTCCGCGCGGACGATGACGATCGAGGTCTCGGTGACGTGGTTGCAGATGGCCTTGAAGTCGGCCGTGGTGTAGGTGCCGAGTTCCTCGGTGATGGTGGTGTTGAAGTTCGGCAGGTTCATGACGCCGATGGTCATGCCGTCGGGATCGGCAGCGGCAAGCTGGGACCAGCCGATGGAGCCGGAGCCGCCGGGCACGTTTTCAACAACGACCGTCTGGCCGATGTACTTTTCGGCATACTGGGCAAGGATACGGGCGGGGCCGTCGGTGCCGGAGCCGGCCTTGTAGGCGACGATCAGGGTGACCGGGCCGTCCGGGGCAAAGGGGCCGTCGCTGGTCTTGGCGCCGCCGCCACCGCAGGCGCAAAGGGCGAAGATCATGCAGAGAGCAAGAAGCAGTGCAAAGAACTTTTTCATGGTATCCTCCTTTTTATTATTCTGTACGGTTTACAGAGATACTTTATTATACCTGCGGCTTCCCTTTTTTGTCAATATTCACAAACTGTTCATCATTATGCGGAAGCAATTATGCACAATGCTCCGAGCGGAACAAAACAGAATAATAAACCCCGAAAAAACCATGTTTTTTCGAGGTTTATGTATGATATCGTGTTTTTTGTCCCGGCCACGTATCGCAGCTCTTTTTATTTTTTCTCCGAGAAGACCCACAGCTTCTGGATCAGATAGCTCGCGATGAACAGCAGCGTGTCCACGACGATCTTGACCGCAGTGCGCAGGATCGGCGCGCTGACGCCGAAAGCTCGGTCCAGCAGCGTGACAAGGCCGCCCGAAGCAAGCATCACCGGCACCGCCAGACAGTAATAGCGCAGCAGCGCCCTGCCGTAACCGCCCTCATGTTCGAAGACCAGGCGGTTGTTGACATTGAAGTTGAAGAAGGAGGAAAGGATCCTCGCCAGCACCGTGCAGATCATGTCCGCCCCGGCGCCCAGACGCTCCCCCAGCAGCAGCTGGAAGAGATAGAACAGAGCGATATCCAACAGGAACGAGCTGCCGGAGGCCAGCGCGTATTTGATCAGCTGCCAATATCTCTTCATCTCTTGCCGAACCTTGCTTTCGCCATGATCTTGAAGATTCTCCATGAATCCTTGACGGCGTTGTAATGAGAGGAATACTCCTCCTTGTCGTAGACCGTCGCGATCGGCTGTTCAACGAAAGCGATCCCCATGCGTTCCATCTGCAAAAGCATGTTTGTCTCGTATTCAAAGCGCTCGCCCTCGATGTCGGCAAAGCGCTCGAGATACTGCGCGGGGATGGCGCGCAGCCCCGTCTGGGTGTCCGTGATGCGGATGCCGTAGATCAGGCGGAACATGGCGGAGGTGAAACGGTTTCCGGCAACGGAACGCGGCGGGACGTCCGGGTGCGAGAAGTCGCGGCAGCCCATGACGACCTTGTCCTCTTCCGCGAGCATGCGCTCGCCGCAGGCGATGATGTCGCCGAGCAGGTGCTGGCCGTCGCCGTCGATCGTGACAACGCCGCGCAGTTCCGGCAGTTCGCTGCGGACGAAGGTAAAGGCGTCCTTGAGCGCGCGCCCTTTTCCGAGGTTGACCTCGTGCACCAGCACATGGCAGACCGGGCTTTCGCGCAGCGCGTCGAACCAGTGTTTATGCGCCTCGTCGCTGCCGTCGTCCACCGCCACGATGTGCCGGAAACCGGCTTCGATCAGCCCGTCGACCACAGCCTTGAAGCGATGGTCGGGGTTGAGCGAGGGCAGCACGACGGCCACGCTGTCGAGACAGGAAAACTTTTGTTCCATATGCGTTCCTTCTTAATTGCTTCTCAATCAGTAATAGAAAACCGTATACGCGTAAAGCTGTTCTTCATCGCGGTAAACGACGAGATACATATCCGTGTCGGAAACAGACTCGCCCTTATCGCTGATCGTGTTCACGGAATAGGACAGATCGATGATGAAGTACTCGCTGCCGAGATTATAGACGTCGTGAATGCGGATGTCGCTGATTTCGGTACCGCGGCTCTGGGTGAAGGCCTGGCCGCCGAAGGCAGCCCTCAGGCGCTGGTCCAGCTCGCTGTCCGGGACAAGATAGGGACGCAGACGCTGATAATTTGTACCGGCGCTCTTCGTGACGTTGGACAGGCAGTTGACGTACAGCGGGACAAAGGTCTCCGCGAAGGCGGAAAAGGTCTCTTTTGTCAGGCCGGAGACGCGCTGGATCTGTTCTCTCCCGTCGGTGAAGGTGAAGCGCGGCCGCTCGTTTCCGTCAGGATCGAAAAAGCGGATCTTCGGATCGCCGACATAATTGTCGATCTCATACTCCGCGAGATACGGCATCGGGAAATCATATCCGTAGCAGTCATGGAGAAAGGCATATTCCACACGGGGATTGATGATGTACTGCACGCCCAGGCGGCGCGCGCCGCAGTAGACGACCCACTGGTCCGGGACGATAAAGCGCTCGGAGTTTTTCAGGAAAGAAAAGTCATAGCTCTCCTCCCCTACGGACCATGTCTTTTCTCCCAGTCCGTCTCCGTTTCGGATCAGTTTGACCTTGCCGAGCACATGCTCCTTGTTGGAGATCTGATACGTGATGCTCTGTCCGTCGGCGGCGCTTTCTATCTGCTGATACTTGACGCCGGCGACGAAGCATTTCCAGACCACCGCGTGAGCGTCTTCCTCGCTTTGAATATTGCGGTCGAGCGAGGAAACGAAGTCGAGCGCGATCTTTCGAACATGGCTTTCGTTGAGCGTTCCGATATAATCGTTTATTTTATAGGTCGGAAGCTCTTTTTCATACTCTGCGGCGTAGTCCCACAGGTATTTCATGCCGATGGTGCCGGCAATCAGAACGATAAGCGCGTAGATCACCATGAAAAGGAGAAATTTGATCCATTTGCTTTTTTTCTTCTCTTTCATCCCGCCTTTTCCTCCTTCAGCACCAGAATGGAAGTCGGAACGGGACGGATCCCGATCACGGAGGCGGTCTTGTTGATATAATCGCCGCCGAACCACATCACGGAGGAGGAGCCGCCGTCGAGATTGATCGCGTTGACCGCGCCGAAGCGCTCAAAAATCTCCACCAGATCCTGGAAGGAGGCACCCATGCTGGAGGCCTGACGGCCGTCGATGACCAGAATCAGCATGGCCTTGTCCGATCGCTGTCCGATCGCTGTGCGGGGGTTGAGGCTGACAGGCAGACTCTCGGGATCGGCTGCCTCGCCGTTGGAGATCAGCACGGGGCCATAGCAGACGGCGTAGCGGATGTCGTTGTCGATCAGCTCCTGCTTTGTCATGCGCTTGGCCACATGGAGGATGCTGTCGCCGTCGATCGCGGCGATGCCGCTGACAAAACCGGAGTAATAGATTTCCCCGTCAAAGACGACCGTGGAATCGGGCAGACTGCCGTTTCCTTCGCCGTTGGGATCTACAAAGCCGCCGGCATTGGTCCCGGCAACGGCGTCAAAACGCTCGACAAACTGCGCGACCGTATAACCGCGTATGCCATAGGAGGACATCTCACTTCCGACAATGACGCGCGTGGGGTCGAGCACGACCATCATATAGCCGGCGTATCCCGTGCCTTTGACCGGAACAACGATGATGCCGTCGCCGTCCTCGTCGACAAGGCCCCATTCGTCCGGCTGCGGGCCGGAGGCATCGTCGGAGGGCTGTCCTGTCCGCTCGGTAAAGAGCGTCGTATCCGTCGGAGCGTATTCCTCCGTCTCCTTGACCGCCTCGATCTCGGCGATCTCTTCGTCCGAGAGGTAGAGATTGGCCAGGAAGCCAATGGCACTGGTCTCGCGGACGGAGGTGACGAAGATCTTTCGGATCGCGGGCGAGGGCCCCTTTGCCAGGACATACATCCCGCCGTAGAGAAGGATCGCCGCGAGAAGCACCGTTTCCAGGATCAGAAGCAGGAGCTTGGCAAAGAAGCGTCCCAGTTTTTTCCAAAAACTCTCTTTATTTCCGTTTTCTGCAGCAAAGTAGCTGTTGACAGCTCTCTCCTGCCCAGTTTCATTCATGCGCTTTTTCTCCTTTGGCGCTTCTCACTTGATAAACAGTTCCGAGGCAAAGATCCCCTGGCTGCCCTGGTCCTCCGCCACGATCAGCATGCCCGCTTCGTTCTCGATCGTGCCGGCGTTGCCCGTGGTGTCGACCATGTAGTCCACATCGATGAGGAAGCTGCCGTTGTCGAGCTCGTATACGCCGTGTACGACCACGTCGTGCAGAACGTCTCCCTTGCTGTGACTGTAAACCTGTCCGGCTATGGCGTTGTAGAAGCGGCTTTCCAGGTCGCTGCCGGGCAGCAGATAGGGATGCACGCGCGCATAATTGTCATACGCGTTGTGATTGGTATTGGACATGAACGCGATATAGAGCGGCAGGAAGCGCCTGGTGAAGTCCTCCATCCGCGTACGCTGATCCTCGGTACAGCGGTCCCTCAGCGTATAGGCCGCAGGATCATCCTGCAGCTGGGCCTCGTTCCCGTCGGCGTTCAAGGCGCTGATCTGCGCCTCGCCGATATAGTTGCCGATCTGATACCGTACGAGCATCGGCAGGTCAAAGCCATAGTCGTAGGCCTCTTCCATCGAGGGATAGCGGATGCCCGTCTCGGTGATAAACTCCTCTCCGAGAAGCGTTCCGTTGCAGGAGATCTGCCATTCCTCCGGAGCGAGAATCTCCGCGCTGTTCAGAAGATCGGAGAAATCAAAACTCTCGTCCGAGACTGTCCAGACGGTATCGGAGCCGTCGCCGCTGCGGCTCAGCGCCATGGTGCCCAGCATACGTTTGTCGGAGAGGATCGCAAAGACGAGTCTGTCCTCCGTACTCTCGACGCTGTTCTTCGAATAGCGCAGCTCTCCCCTGAAGAGGTCCTCAATCAGCGCATAGGCCTCTTCTTCGCTCTGGATCCGATGATCCAGCGAGGAGACGAAATCCTCCGACAGAGCGCGGATGTGCGCGCTGTCAAAAGACTCGACATAGCTGTCGATGGCGTGTTTCGGCTGGGCCTTTTCATACGCGTCGATATAGCCCCAGAAAATGCGCAGCCCGATTGCAAGAAAGACGATGAAGACCAGGGCGTAGACGATCATGCCGAGCGCAAAGCGACGGGCGGAATGTCTTCTCTTTTTAGCCATTGTTTGCGCCCTCCTTCAAAATCACGAACGAGGTGGGCATATCCCGGACGCCGATGACCGAGGAAGAGTTGTTGACATAGTGATCCTGGAACCAGAGCATCGAGGATGAGCCGCCGTCGAGATTGACGGCATTCATGGCGCCGTAGCGCTGCATGATCTCAACCAGATCCTGGTACCTTGCGCCCATGCTGACGACCTGACGGCCGTCGATGACCAGAAACAGCATCGCGCCGTCGGCGCACTGTCCGATTGCCGTGCGCGGGTTGAGGGAAACGATCAGCGAATCCTCGGGCGTAGGGACGCCGTTGGAAATCAGCACCGGCCCATAGCAGACCGCATAGCGGATATCATTGTCAATAATCTCCTGCCGCGTCATGGATCGCGCGACATGCAGTTTGTGATCGCCGTCGATGGCGGCAATGCCGCCGCCGCCCTCGGTGCCGCAGCCGTATTCCATGTAATAGATCTGCCCGTCCACGACGACGACCGAGTCGGGGATGCTCCCGTCGCCCATTCCGCCGGGATCGTAGAAGCCGCCGGCGTTCGTGCCGGCAACGCCGTCAAAATACTGAACATATTCGGAGAGGACATAACCCTCTCTGCCGTAGGAGCTGGGGATGCTGCCCAGGATGACGCGGGAGGGGTCCTCCACGATCATCATAAAGCCGGCATAGCCCGATCCCTTGACCGGCTCGATGATGATGCCGTCGCCGTCCTCGTCGGGGTGGAACACACCATGCGCGTCTGTCCAGCCTTCCTTGCTGACGGTCGCGCTGTGTTCGACGTCGATGTTGATCAGAGAGGTGTCCGTCGGGGCGTATTCCTCCATCTCACGGACGCTTTCAATCTCGGCGATCTCCTCGGGTGTGAAATAGATGTTCGCCAGGAACTTGATGGCGCTCGTCTCGCGCACGGAGGAGACGAACATGTTGCGCGCGGTGACCGAAGGGCCCTTGGCCAGCACGTACATGATGCCGTAAAGTGCGATACAGACGAGCAGCAGCGTTTCGAGAACAAGAAGCAGGATGCGCCCCAGCGTGCGCAGCACACGGCGGGCGGTGCTCTCCCGTTTCTTTTTTACGGGGCGCTTCGCCTCATCCTGTATACGTTTTTTATCGGTATTGCTCACGGTCAACTCTCCTTTGGCGAAAAGCTCGCTGAGCGATAAAACACAAACAGGGACAGTTTCTGTCCGTTAGAGTATTTTATCATAAAACGGAGGACAGGGCAAGAGCAGAAATATATTTTATGTAAACGAAAATGAAAAAACCGCACGGACGAGCCGTGCGGTTTTTGTTTATTTTTCCCTTGCGGGAGAATTACTCGTTGATGCCGATAACGACACCGGAGCCGACAGTGCGGCCGCCCTCGCGGATAGCGAAGCGGAGGCCGTTCTCGATGGCGATCGGGGTGATCAGCTCGACGTCCATGTCGACGTTGTCGCCGGGCATGCACATCTCAACGCCGGCAGGCAGGTTGATGACGCCGGTCACGTCGGTGGTGCGGAAGTAGAACTGCGGACGGTAGTTGTTGAAGAACGGGGTGTGACGGCCGCCCTCTTCCTTGGTCAGGACGTAGACCTGGCCCTTGAACTTGGTGTGGGGGTGAATGCTCTTCGGAGCAGCCAGGACCTGGCCACGCTCGACGGACTTCTTGTCGATGCCGCGGAGCAGACAGCCCACGTTGTCGCCGGCCTCGGCGTACTCGAGGGTCTTGTGGAACATCTCGGTGCCGGTGACGGTGGTCTCGGTGGACTCGTCCTTCAGGCCGACGATCTCGACCTTGTCGCCGACCTTGACACGGCCACGCTCGACACGGCCGGTAACGACGGTGCCGCGGCCGGAGATCGTGAAGACGTCCTCGATGGGCATGAGGAAGGGCATGTCGGACTTGCGGTCAGGAGTGGGGATCCAGGTGTCGACAGCGTCCATGAGCTCCGCGATGCAAGCGTACTCGGGGGCGTTGGGATCCTGGGACTCGGAAACGAGAGCGTTCAGAGCGGAGCCGCGGATGATCGGGGTGTCGTCGCCCGGGAACTCATAGTCGTTCAGGAGGTCGCGGATCTCCATCTCGACGAGGTCGAGAAGCTCTTCGTCGTCAACAGCGTCGCACTTGTTCATGAAAACGACGATCG
>JAFSJZ010000042.1 GCA_017449185.1 Oscillospiraceae bacterium | reverse complement strand
TAGTGATCCCAGTGGCCGGAGGTCTCCCACAGCGTGCGGCGCATGATCTGCGGGGTCGAGATCTCGACATAGTCCCACTTCTTGTGCACCTCGCGCCAGTAGTCGATGAGCGTGTTGCGCAGCACCATGCCCTTGGGCAGGTAGAAGGGGAAGCCGGGGGCCTCGTCGCGGAAGGCGAAGAGCCCGAGCTCGCGGCCCAGCTTGCGGTGGTCGCGCTTCTTGGCCTCTTCGAGCTTGACGAGGTACTCGTCGAGCTCCTGCTGCGTGCGGAAGGCGACGCCGTTGATGCGCGTGAGCATCTTGTTGCTGCTGTCGTCCTTCCAGTACGCGCCGGACTGCTGCGTGACCTTGAAGGCCTTGAGGGCCTTGGTATAGGTCAGGTGCGGTCCGAGACACATGTCGACGTACTCGCCCTGCTGGAAGAAGCTGAACTCGCTCTCGTCCGCGAGGTCGTCCATGTGCTCGAGCTTGTACTTCTCGCCGCGCTCTTCCATCAGCTTTTTCGAGCCCTCGCGGTCCAGCACGAAGGCCTTGATCGGCAGGTTCTCCTTGACGATCTTCTTCATTTCCTTCTCGATGGCCTCGAGGTCCTCGGGCAGGAGCTTCTGATCGCCGAGGTCGACGTCGTAGTAGAAGCCGTTCTGCGTCGCGGGGCCGAAGGCAAAGTCCGCCTGCGGGTACAGGCGCTTGATGGCCTGGGCCATGACGTGCGCCGCCGTGTGGCGGATGACGTGCAGCTCTTCCTCCTGCGGGCACTCGCCCACGTGGCCGTCCTTGTAGATGATCTTCATGTCTTTCTCCTCCGTAAAATGACGAAGCACCCATGGCGCTTCTCAAAAGATGCGCCAAGGGTGCCTTTTACAGCACGGTTCCACCTTGAACTTTTCACTCGTTTTTGCGCGTAACGCGCGCCGCGCGGGAGGGCATTTTCTCCCTCCGGCTCGGGAGCGGTAACGATCCTCCCGTCCCGTGAGCCGCTTTCAGCCGATGGCGGCTTTCTCTGTCCGGGCGCTGTTGAGGAAGGTCTTCTCCGTCAAAGCCTTTGACAATGTTTGAGTTTATCACCCTTATTCTTCCCTGTCAAGGGTGGATTGATTCCCCGCCGGAGCCATCCTCTTTTGGGCTGCGAAGTGGACCGGAACGCTTGCCATAGACAAGAGCACGATCCCTCCGCCGACGGCATAGTAGCTCCCGACGTCCGCCGTATTCAGAAGCTTGGACAGCAGGAACGAGCCCAGCGGCATGAAAAGCACGGCAACGGTAAAGATGATGCTGAACACTCTCCCCAGGTAGTTCTCGTCGACGGCCACCTGAACATGGGACATAAACTGGATGTTGAACGCGGTCAGCGACACGCCGAACAGGGCGAAAGGAAGCAGGCACAGGACGAATTGCCCGCTCCGCGCGAGGAGCGGCAGCAGCGTGAGCACGAAGCCCGTTCCGAACAGAAACAGGATCAGCGCCAGGACATTGTCCCGGAAGCGGTTGATGCGCTTTGCGAAGAGCGCGGAGCCGACGATCCCGCCCAAAGCCTCCGCAACGAGCGCCTTGCTGTAAAAGGCGTCCGCAAAATCCCGGAAGATCAGATCCGTATAGGGGAGCAGCAGGTTGTATCCCGCCAGGAAAAAATTCACGAGAGACGACAGGATCACCAGGAAAAGGATCCTCTTCTCTTTTGCCAGATAGCCGAAGCCCTCCGTGATATCCCTTAAGAGCTTCTTTCTGCCCTTTCCGCTCGCGGCGCTCCCGTCGATCTTTGTCAAAAGCGCCTCGGCCGCAGCGGAAGCGGCGAAGGTGCAGGCGTCGAAGAGCAGCGCGCCTCTGACGCCGATCACGCCGACCAGCCCCACGCCGACGAGAGGCCCGATCACGCGGATCAGCTCTCCTCCGGCATGGGAGATCCCGTTGAAAAAGCCGATCCTCTCTCTTTCGACGACCTCGCGGATCAGGGATTTGTACGTCGGCGAGTTGAAGGCATAGACCAGCGCCAGAAGGGCGTTTGCGGCGATCATGACCTCGGCCATGAAGCGCGACTTCACGAAGAAGCTCAGCACGCCGCAGATGAGGGCCGAGATCAGATCGGTGACGATCACGATCTTCTTTCTGTCTCCCTTGTCCGCACTGGCTCCTCCGATCAGGTTGAAAACGATCTGGATGATCGTCTCCGAGCTCTGATAGGCCGCCAGGATCCACGGCTTTCCGGCAAAGGCTCCGACGATGCTGACGCTGTTGGCATAGTCGAAGATCAGATTGCCTATCCGCGAGGTCCAGCTTCCGAACCACAGCAGGGCTTCATTTTTTCTTATCCTCTCCTTTTTCATGGCAAGACCTCCGTTCCGCAGTGAGATCATTATAATCCCCTGCGGCCGGAGGTCTCCGATTTTTGCATATATGCAAAATCAAATTGCGTGTTTTGCGAGGTCTTCCCGGTAGTTTCGCGCCAGATGTGGGCAGCCCAGCCAATCATAGATCTGTATGGCCCGGGTCATTTCTTCCATCCCGCGCTCTTTTTCTCCGCTTTTGAAGCGATGGAGCCCCGACAGGAAAAGGTAAAGATTCCTTTCATAGAGCAGCGTCTCGTCTTCCAGCAGCGGCAGGATGCTGTCCCGGTAAAACCCGGCCGTTTTCAGCTCGTCTCTGTGAAGACAGGTCTCCCAGATGTTCAGCAGCGTCACCGTGATCAGCCCGGTATTGGCTCCGCTGCGGGAATGGCTCGCCACGATCTCGCGCCCCATCCGGTCAAGAAGCGGGATGTCCATAAACAGATACAGATTCCCTATGAGGATCAGCTCGTAGATCTTCCACTCTCCGACGGAGAACAGATAATCCGTTACCTCGTCCATATACTCCTTGGGGAAGGGCACGGTCTCGTCGCACTTGCAGATGAAGCTCTGGGCCAGGATCATGTTCAGGCGGTACTGGTACACCGAGGGATTCTTTTCGTATTTGCTCTTCTGTTCCCGGAAGAGACGCTGAAAGCCTGCCTTGTCCCTTTGATACTCGAGCGGAACCAGCTGACTCATGAAGCGGATCGTTTCGGTCTTGTCGCTGCCGCGAACCGCATTCATAAACTCGTTCATTTCCACATGCATATTGTCGAGCACTCTCAGAAACCGGCTCAGGGAAATGTCGCTCTCTCCGCGTTCAAAGCGTGAGATCTGGGATGCGGAAACATATTCATCCGCGATCTGCTTGAGCGAAACGCTCCGGTTGGTTCTGAAATCGTGAAAGATCTGTCCCAGCTGTTCGTAGTTTGGCACGGCGTCCACCGCCCTTTCCGTCAGATAAAACGGCGCATGCCCGCCGTCGCCGCTCGTTTTCCGTCGAGGCCAGCTCAGAAGAAGCCGCCTTCGGCGTCGAAGGATTCCTCGTTTTCGCGGATCAGCGCTTCCAGCTTCTCCAGCTTGCCCGTCAGCATGCTGCGTCTCTCCGCGAGCAGTGCCGCCGATCCGGCCTCGTCGTCCTCCGGCAGGTCGTCGTCGATCCAGTGGACCCACGCGTCCAGATCGCGCGAAATATCCGCGTGCAGCTGTTTGCAGAACGCAAGCATGTTCACGTGCAGATGGTTCACGCCCTCGCAGACGGGAGCAGGGCCGTCGTCCTCAAAGATGACGTAGCAGGACCAGTAGCTCACGGTGCAGATCATCCGCCCGGGCTCGCAGAAGCCGTGGACGGAAAACACGTCACCCGTCTCCAGACCGTGGATCGCCTGCGTGAGCCAGTCTGCGGCGACGTCGGTCAGAAAGCTCAGGGCGTATCTCTCTTTTTGTCCCAGGCCGAAGGTCGTCCAGCCGCAGTCGGGCGTTGAGAGCATGTGTTTTTCCCTCCTTTTTCCGTCAAAAAAAGCGATTTCGTTCCGCATCGTACGAAAAGCCGATCGCGGCGAGCTTTGCTTTCAGTTCTTCCTCGTCCAGCTCCTGATCCTCGCAGAGCGCGGCGAGAGACCCGTACTCGTCGCGCAGCTTCGTGTTGAGCCAGCTCAGCAGGATCATCGGGTCGTTCGGGATCATGGCTTTCCCTCAGATATTGAACCGGAACATCGTCACGTCGCCGTCCTGCATGACGTAGTCCTTGCCCTCGAGACGAAACAGGCCCTTTTCTTTGGCCGCGGCCATGCTGCCGCAGGCCTTGAGGTCCTCGAAGGCCACGATCTCGGCGCGGATGAAGCCGCGCTCGATGTCGGTGTGGATCTTGCCGGCGGCCTTCGGCGCCTTTGTGCCCTTGACGATCGTCCAGGCATGCACGTCGTCCTCGCCGGCGGTCAGGAAGGAGATATACCCCAGCAGCTCGTAGGAGGTGCGGATCAGGCGGTCGAGCCCCGTCTCGGAAAGACCCAGGTCAGCCATGAACATCTCGGCCTCCTCGGCGTCCAGCTCGGCGATGTCCTCTTCGAACTTGGCCGCGACGGGCAGCACCGCCGCGCCCTGCTTTGAAGCATGGGCGGAGAGAGCCTTGAAATTCGCGTCGTTCGCATAATCGGCCATGCCGTTCTCGTCCATGTTCGCGGCGTAGATCACGGGCTTGACGGTCAGCAGGCCGCCGTCGGTGAGGATGTCCCTGTCCTCTTCCGTGAAGGCGAAGTCGCGCGCGGGCTTTTCTTCCTCGAGGTGCGCGAGCAGCGCCTCACACATCTCGACCTCGCGCTTGTACTTCTTGTCGCCGCTCTTGGCGTTCTTCTTCGCGCGGTCGAGTCGGCGCTCGACGATCTCGATGTCGGCCAGGATCAGCTCGAGCTCGAAGCTTTCGGCGTCGCGCACAGCGTCGGAGGGCTCGAGAAAGATCGCCTCGTCGTCAAAGCAGCGCACGACCTCGACGAGCGCGTCGACCTGACGGATGGCCTGAAAGACCTCGCGCCCCTTGCCGCCGGAGGCCACGCCCGGAACGTCGACGAACTCGATCGTCGCGGGGCTGTACTTCTTCGGGTGATAGTACTCGGCCAGCCAGTCGAGCCGCTTGTCGGGCACCTTCGCCACGCCGACGTTGGGCTTGGCCCCCGCCACGGTATAGGCGCCCGTCTCGGCCTTCGAGCCGGTGAGCGCGTTGAACAGCGTCGTCTTGCCGACGTTCGGCAGACCCACGATCCCCAGTTTCATGCTCTTTTCCTCCTGTGAAGGACTGTTGAATATATGGATTATATCACGGCGGCGCTCTTTTCTCAATACTTCCTCCGCGCGGGGCTTTACAAATCCGCGGAAAGTTTCTATAGTAGGGACGGGAGGCGGGAGACATGAAAAAGATCGTCATTCTGATCGGCAACTACGGTTCCGGCAAGACGGAGATCGCGCTGAACATGGCCGTGCGCGCGGCGGCCGAGGGCAAACGCACGCAGGTCATCGACCTCGACAAGATCAACGACTACTTCCGCATGTCCGACCATGTGAAGCTGCTGGACGAGAAGCAGATCAACCTCGTCTCGCCCACCTTCGCCGGCGCGGGCCTGACGCAGACCAACATGAGCGCCGCGGTTGGCTCTGCCTTCGCGCAGGACTGGGACCTTGTGGTCTTCGACGTCGGCGGCGACCCGGCCGGCGCAATGTCGCTCGCGCGCTATCACAGCGATTTCGCCGCGCTTGAGCCGGGGCAGCTGGAGGTCTACGACATCGTCAACGTCCGCCGTCCGATGTCCGAGACGCCGGAGAAGATATTAAAACTCATGGCGGACATGGAGGGCTTTGCGCGGCAGAAGGTCACGGGCTTCGTCCATAACTCCAACCTGCAGGCCTGGGCCAGCGCGCAGGATCTGCGCGACGGCTATCCTGTCGTCAAGGCCGCGAGCGAGATGAGCGGCATCCCGGTCGTGCATACGACGGGCCTGCCGCAATATCTTGAGGAGTTCCTGCGCGGCGAGGGGTTGGACGAAAGGTTCATCGGCGAGCCGATCCCGCTCAAGACCTACATGATGCGCAGCTGGGACAATTTCACGAAGGGCATTTGACGATACAAAAAGCGGCCGGGGAATACTCCCCGGCCGCTTTTTCTTTGTTCAGAACAGATCCCAGCCGGCGAGGTCGCACTCGCCGCGGCCGTTCTCGCCCCAGGCGGCGACGGTCCCGTCGGCGCGGACGAAGACGCAGTGCGTGCCGCCCGCGGCCATGGCGACGACGTCTCCCGGCGCGGAGAAGTCCTCCCCCGCTCCGTCGCGGAAGAAGTGCGCCGACACGCCGCCCTGCGCATCGAGGCCGAGGATCAGATTCGACGAGGCGGACACGGCCACCAGGTCATGCCAGCGTGAAAGATCAGCCGCGGCGCAGACGGCCGTGCCGTCCTCGCGCAGCCCGACGGCGTAGCCCGTGTTCACCGCGATGTCGACAAGCTCCGTCAGAGCATCCGAGCGCGCGCTTTCATGCGAGATCAGGGCGTCTCCGTTCTCCCGCAGCGCGGCGAGCGCGTAGGAGCCGCCGGAGATGGACGTGACCGCCGGCCAATCCGCGAGCATGTAGTAATCGTTGAAGCCGCAGCAGACGATCGTGCCGTCCCCCGTCAGGCCGAAGGTGGCGTAGTCGGCTGCCGTGATTGCGACGATGCCGCGCCAGGCGGAGGTCTCGCACTGGCCCTCGTCGTTTCTTCCGACGGCGGCGACCGTCCCGTCGGCGAACAGGGCGGCCGTGTGGTACGCTCCGGCGCAGACGGCCTTCACGTCGTGCCAGGCCCCGACCTCGCACTGGCCGTATGTGTCGTCTCCGCAGGCGAGCGCCGTCCCGTCGCTCTTGAGCGCGACGGTGTGATAGAAGCCCACGTCGACGATGCCGTGCGGGAGGGCTTCGCGGCGCGCTTTGAGAGCGGCGCGGCGCGCCAGCTCTTCACTCGAGAGGTCCTGCGCGACGGCGACGGCCGCCTCAAGATCGCGCTTGCCGCAGATCTGCTCGGCCAGTTCAAGCGCGTATTCCCGCGCCTCGTCGAAGTCGGAGAGCCTGCTGACAAGCAGAAAGGCGTCATAGATCTGTCCCTGCTCCGCGAGAGTGCGGGCCTTGCCCAGCTGTGCGCGCAGCGCCTGCAGCGCCGCGTCGCGGTAGCTGCCCAATGATTCGAAGCGGCGCTGGGAGGCGTCGAAGTCCCCCGCGTCCAGCTCCTGCCCGGCCAGCTTGTAGAGCGCCTCGTGATAACCCTCCTCCGCGCCCTCATAGCCGCCGAGCGAGGCATAGAGCGAAGCCGCGCCGCTCCAGTCTCCGCTCTCAAGCAGAGCGGCGGCCTCGAGCATGCGGCAGCGGTTTTCGTATGCCGTTTTCTCTTCTCCGTCTTCCAGATGCGCGATCAGTCTCTCCGCCCGCGCGGTGTCCGCGCTGCCGAGCGCGGCCTCGATCCGTCCGGGGAGACTTTTCTTCTCATGCGCGGAAACGCCCAGCGCCGTGCCGAGCACCAGGGCAAACAGGAGCGTCGCGGCGAGGATCACGCGCGTGATCTGTCTTCTCTCGTCCATGCTCAGCCCTCCTGCGGCGCGCTGTCGAGCAATTTCTCGAGCCGCCAGGTAAACACGGAGCCGTTGATCGAGGTCCAGTGGCAGGTGACGAAGTAAATGTCGTCGACGCCGTATTGCTCCATATACTGCCGGATGCTCGCGCCGACGGATCCGCTGTCGTAATTCGTGCCGCGCAGATCGGTCTGCAGCACCTCATCGTAATAGGGGAAGAGGTAGTAGAGCATCGAAAAGGCGTAGCTGTCGGAAATCACCAGCGCGCTGCGTCCGGTGTGGAAGCCTGTCTCGAAGAGGCGGTAGGGTCCCTTTGCGCCGCCGGCGTACATCGTATAGCCGTGGTGTGTGAAATCGTACACGTCCGAGCTCGTGCGCTCGGTCAGGTTGGTGATGAGATCGGTCTTCACCGGCGAGAGCACCAGCGGCACCATCAGGTTTTCGCGCTCGAGCGTCATCGACTGCAGCTGCTCGGGCGTGTATGGGCCTTTTGAGAGGCTGTAGCGCAGATAGTATTTGTAATCGTAGAAGCCGCTCGGCGCATAGCCGAGGTCGTGCAAAAAGGCGTTGGAGGTCCGCCAGGCAGTCTTGACGTACCAGTGGTAATCGCCGTTCGAGAACATCGGGCCGTCGTTCTCAAAGGGCTCGAGGATCTTCGTGGCGTTGTAGATGCGCACGCCCTCGTCCACCAGCGGCTGCAGCGCCTCGTCGAGGTCGTCGCCCCAGTCCGCAAAGCGGTGCATGTCGAAAACGGGGTTGGCCACGTCCGAGGCGGGGACGTGGATAAAAAAGATATTCCCATCCGCCGGCAGCGCCGCGCGGTAGAGGTCGAGCACGCCGGCGAGATAGGCCACGCGTTCGGCGTCGAACTGCTCGACGATCTCGCGCGAGCCGTCGAAGCGCTCCTGCCAGATCGCCGCGCCGCGCGCCGCGGCGGACGGCATTTCGGCGGCTGATGCGGAGGGCGCCGCGTCGCTCGGGAGCTCCTCCGCCTGGGGCGTTAACGCCGCATCGTTCGAAAACTCTTCCGGCGCCTCGTCGTCGACAAGGCCCTGCTCCTCTTCAAAGAGCTTCCTGGCCTCCTCCGGCGCGTCGGCTTCACCGAAGGCGCCGCGGATCGCGTCGGAAAGCGAGATCAGCCTCTCCCGCGCGGGAAAGGCGTCGGAGAGGAAGCTCTCGAATTCGTCCATGTATTCCCCGGAGAGGACGGAGGACGCGCTCAGCTCCGGGAAGGACTGCAGATAGCGGTTTTCCGTCTCGGACACGCCGCCGTCCTTCGGCGCGAAGAGGAGCAGATACAGCCCCAGCGTCAGCGAGGCCAAGAGCAAGATGTAGTTTTCGGCAAGACGCAGATACCTGTTCATATTCTCCCGTCCTCAGAAGCGGAAATAGATAAAAGGGTTGTAGCTCTGCCCCACCAGAAAGACGAGGGACAGGGCGAAGAGCAGCAGCGTGGAAACGGCGCGTACGACCGCAAGGCCTCTCTCGCTCTTTGCGCGCAGACGCTCCGTCAGCGCCGGCACGATCGGCAGGGAGAAGGCAAAGGCCAGCAGCGGGAACACGGAATACTGCCGGATCACCCGGCGCGCGGTCTCGTCCAGCAGCGGCACGCCCGCAAGACCGAACATTGCGCGCAGCGTGCTGCCGAGCGCAGAGAGGTCGGTCTCGTAGAAGATCGCCCAGCCGACGACGGCGATGAGAAAGGTGACGATCCAGCGGACGGCCTTGGGCGTTTTTTCGATCACGCTCTTCAGCACGAAGCGCTCGAGGATCAGCAGCACGCCGAAGTACAGCCCCCAGAGCACGAAGTTCCAGGCCGCGCCGTGCCACAGGCCCGTCAGCGCCCAGACGATCAGGAGGTTCAGCGCCGTGCGTCCCGCGCCGCGGCGATTGCCGCCGAGGGGGATATAGACATAGTCGCGGAAGAAGCTGCCCAGCGAGATATGCCAGCGCCGCCAGAACTCCGTCGCCGAGAGGGAGACGTAGGGGTAGTTGAAGTTTTCCTTGTAGCGGAAGCCGAGCATGCGCCCCAGACCGATGGCCATGTCGGAGTAGGCCGAAAAGTCGAAATAGATCTGCAGCGTGTAGAGAAAGGCGTGATACCAGGCTCCGGCGAGGCTGGACGCGCCGCCTCCCGGGAGCGCTTCGACCGCCGCGCCGCAGAGATTGGCGAGCAGCACCTTTTTCGCAAGGCCGACGACAAAGCGCTCAAAGCCCTCGTTGAAGTCCGCAAGCGCCGTGCTCCGTTCGGAGAGCTGCGCGGCCACGTCCGCGTACTGCACGATCGGGCCGGCGATCAGCTGCGGGAAGCAGCTGACGTAAAGCAGCAGGCGCGGAAAGCTCTTCTGCAGCGGGGCTTTGCCGCGGTAGACGTCCACCGTGTAGGTGAGCACCTGGAAGGTGTAGAAGGAGATGCCGATCGGCAGACGGATCTGCGGCACGCTCATGTTCAGCGAAAAGAGCGCGGCGAGATTCGACAGGGCAAAGGAGAAATATTTGAAATAGAACAGCAGCGCGAGCGACACGCCCACGCCCGCCGCAAGCGCGGCCTTTTTCTTTCCCGGCTCGTCCGAAGAGGCGATCGCTTTCGCGCAGAAATAGTTCACCGCCGTGGAGAGGAGCATCGCCAGCACGCAGACCGGCTCTCCCCAGGCATAAAAGAAGAGCGAGGCGCAGAGCAGCACCGTGTTTTTCCACCGCAGAGCTCCCGCCGAATAGTACAGCAGCAGTACGATCGGCAGGAAGAGCAGGATGAAGCTCATGCTTGAAAAAACCACGGTCGGCCCTCCTGAAATCAGATTTCGCCTCTCATCATAGCACAGTCCTCCCCCGTTCTCAACGCCTTTTCGACGCTCCCTGTCAGGCGGGGCGGAACGTGGTATGCTTGAAAAAGACAAAAACCAGCCGGAGGACAGAACATGGACGAGATCAGCGAAAGAGCGGCGGAGCGCGAGGGCAATTCCGAACAGGTCGTCTTCCTCGCCCCGGAGCTGCTGCAGATGGCTCAGCAGCGGCAGGAGCGGCTCGGCGCGCTGCGCGAGGCGGCGCAGAGCGGCGATCAGGACGCGCTGCTGGAGCTGGGGCTCTACGCCCTGGGTGAGCTCGGCGGCGAGCCCCGCGACGCAGACGAGGCCTTTTCCTGTCTCTCGCGTCTGCCGGAGGACAACGCGCTCGGGCGCTACTACCTCTCCTACTGCTATGACCGCGGTGTCGGCGTCGAGCCGGATCTGCAGCGCGCCGTCACGCTGCTGGGTGAGAGCGCCGAGGGCGGATTTCCTCCCGCGATGTGCGCGCTCGGTCTGTGCTATGAGAGTGGGCGCGGCGTCGAACAGGACAACGCCCGGGCCGCGCAGCTCTACCGTGCCGCAGCCGATCGGGGCGACGCCGCGGGCCTGTGCAATCTCGGCGTGCTCACGCTCAACGGCCTGGGCGTGAAGGAGGACGCAGAGGAGGGCGCAGCCCTCTTCGCGCGGGCTGCCGAAAAGGGCTTTCCGCGCGCGCAGTTCCTGCTCGGGCTCTGCTATGAGACGGGGCGCGGCGCGCCGCGCGACCCCTCCAAGGCCGCCGCGCTCTATGAGAAAGGCGCCGAACAGGACTATGACGAGGCTGTCTGCGCACTGGGCGTGCTTTTCTTCCACGGCGTCGGCGTCGAGCAGGATCGGGAGAAAGCCTTCTCTCTCTTCCGCAGAGCGGCGGAGAGAGGTCTTGCGCGCGCACAGTTTTTTGCCGCTCGCTGCTGTGACAACGGCGAGGGCACGGCGGAGGATCCTTCCGAGGCCTATCGCTGGTACGCGATGGCCGCCATGAACGGCATTCCCGACGCGATGTACCGCGCGGGCCTGTGCTGTGCGAGCGGCCGCGGCACGCCGCAGGACCCGACCATGGCCGCCACCTGGTGGCAGCGCGGAGCGGACGCGGGCGAGCTGCGCTCGACGGCGCACCTGGGCGTGTGCTACGAGGCCGGCAACGGTGTGGAACAGGATATGGACCGGGCTGTCGCGCTCTATCGGCAGGCCGCCGAAGCCGGCGGAGCGGAGGGTCAGTGCAACCTCGGCGTGCTGTATTACTACGGCACCGGCGTCGAGGAGGACGACGGCAAGGCCGCGGAGCTCTTCCGCCGCGCGGCCGAGCAGGGCTTCCCCCGGGCGCAGTTCTTCCTCGGGCTGTGCCGCGAGGCCGGACAGGGCGTGGAGAAGGCCCGTGAGGAAGCCGCACGGCTCTACCGCGCGGCGGCCGAGCAGGGCTACGCCCCGGGGATGCGCGCGCTCGGCGTATGCTACGAGAGCGGCATCGGCGTGGAGAGAAGCGTACAGCGCGCCTTCGAGCTGTATTCCCGCGCTGCGGAGCAAAACGACATCCTTGCCCTGTATCATCTGGGCTGTCTGTATTACGCGGGAAACGGCGTCGAGGAGAATCACGACAAGGCCGCGGAGCTCTTCCGCCGTGCGGCGGAGGACGGCTATCCCGCGGCGCAGTACCGGTACGGCGCCTGTTTTGAGTTCGGCGAGGGCGTTGAGGCCGACGCAGCAGAGGCCGCCCGTTGGTATGAACGCGCCATGGAGAAGAACAACGCGCCCGCGTACTTCCGGCTGGGTCGGCTGTGTGAGGCGGGACGGGGCTGTGATCGGGATCCCGCACGCGCCGCCGCGCTCTATGAGAAAGCCTATGAGCTCGGTTGTCGGGACGCGGCAGAGCCGCTCGCGGAGCTGTACCGGACGGGGCGCGGCGTGAAGCGTGATCGCAAAAAGACCGCCGAGTGGCTGGAAAAGGCCGGTCCGGAGGCCAGGCAGCGGCGCGCTGAGCAACGGAAAAAGAACACCCCGGCCTACTGGATGATGCGCCTCTTCGGCGACCTTCTCGCCGTGGGCTGCTTCAGCGCGGGGCTGACCGGGCTCTCCTCCGTCACGGCAAAGGCCCGGCGCGAGGGTCTCGTCGGCATGGCGTATTTTGCCGCAGTGACGCTGTTTTTCTGGACGCTCGCCTTTTTCCTGCGCCCGGAAAAGCAAAAGCGTCTCCCCCGCGCGGTGCATTTCGTCGTCGCGGGGATCGCGATCGTCCTGCTCGCGGCGATCGTCTCCGTCTTTGCCGGCGGCGGCGTGGTCGATCCGGAGGACATCTGGATCCTGGGCTGGATCGCGGCGCTCGGCGCGCTGGCCTTGTACCGGGGGTTCCGGAAGAAGAAGGAAAAGAAAGAATAAAAAAGGAGAGGGCCTCGGCCCTCTCCTTTTTCTGTTCTCTGGTTCAGCCCTCCGCGAGGAGCTTGAGGATCTGTACGGCGTTGGACGCCGCGCCCTTGCGGATCTGGTCGCCGCAGCACCAGAGCGTCAGGCCGCGCTCGTTGGTGAGATCGTCGCGGATGCGGCCGACCCAGACGAGATCCTGATCCGTCGTGTCCAGCGGCGTGGGGTAGCAGCGGCCCTCGTAGTCCTCGATCAGACGCACGCCGGGATAGGCGGCGACGGCGGCCTTCGCCGCCTCGACGGAGACCTTCTCTTTCGTGCGCAGCGTCACGGCGATCGAGTGCGAGCGCATGACCGGCACGCGCACGCAGGTGCAGTTGACCTTCAGCTCCGGCGCGTGCAGGATCCTCCGGCCCTCGTTCTGCATCTTCATCTCTTCCTTGGTGTAGTCGTTGCCGTAGGGCGCGTCGATGAAGGGGATCACGTTCATCGCGATCTGCGTGGCGAAGGTCTTGACCACGGGCTTCTCGCCCTTGGCCAGCGCCGCCATCTGCGCGTCCAGCTCGGCGATGCCTGCCTGCCCCGCGCCGGAGACTGCCTGGTAAGTGCACACGACCATGTTTTCGATGGGCGAGAGCTTGTTGATGCCCGCCACGGCCATGAGCGCGATGATCGTGCAGCAGTTCGGGTTGGCGATGAGTCCCTTGTTTTCAAAGGCGTCCGCGCCGTTGATCTCCGGGACGACGAGCGGTACGTCCGGCTCGAGACGGAAAGCGGAGCTGTTGTCGATGTAGACCGCGCCGCTCTTCTTGATTGCGGGGGCGAAGCGGCGGGACATGTCGCCCTCCACCGCGCCGAGCACGAAGTCGAGCCCTTCGAAGCTGTCGTCCGACGTGGCCTGGATGGCGACGTCCTTTCCCTTGAATTTGATGAGGCTGCCCGCGCTGCGCGCGCTGGCCAGCGGCCGCAGTTCGCTCACCGGGATGTCGTATTCCTCGAGGATCTTGAGCATTTCCTGTCCGACGGCGCCCGTCGCGCCGAGAACGGCGATTTTCAGTTCTTTCATGGTTTTATTCTCCCTTCATCAGCCTGCGAAACCGTCATATAGTACGCGGATCGCGGTCTCAAAGTCTTTGTTTTCGATGCCGACCGTGATGGCCAGCTCGTCGGCGCCCTGCGCGATCGTACGGATATTGACGCCGGCGTCGCCGAGCGCCTTGAACAGCCGCCCGGAAATGCCGGGGCGGGAGCTCATCTTGCGGCCGACGGCGGCGACGAGCGCGATCTCGTCCTGCACGCGCACGTCGTCGGGTCGGCAGGTCTTGCGCAGGTCGGCCAGCACGTCGTAGAGCGCGTCGCCCATCGCGGCCGAGCCGGAGACGAGCGCGAAGCTGTCGAGCCCGAGCGTGATATGCTCGACCGGGGCGTGATAGCGGTCCATGATCTCTAGCGCCTGGCAGAGCGTGAGGTTGGTGTTCATGTTCCGCTTGGCGAGCGTGATGATCGTGAAATTGCGCTTGCCCGCGATACCGGTGATGAAGCGCTCGCCGCTGTCGCGGTCGTCCGCATCACCGACGATCAGCGTGCCGGGGTCGTCGGGGCGGTTGGTGTTGCGGATGTTCAGCGCGATGCCCTTGTCCTTGACGGGCTGGATCGAATCCTCGTGCATGACCGAGGCGCCCATGAAGGCCAGCTCGCGCAGCTCGGCGTAGGTGACCTTTGCGATGGGCCGCGGGTCCTTGACGATGCGCGGGTCGGCCATCAGGATACCGGAGACGTCCGTCCAGTTCTCGTACACATCGGCGTTCACGGCCGCAGCGGCCAGCGCGCCGGTGATGTCGCTGCCGCCGCGGCTCATGACCTTGATCTTGCCGGTGGGCAGGCGGCCGTAAAAGCCGGGGATCAGGATCTTCCCGTGCGAAGCGAGCGCCTCGGCGATGGCGCGGTCTGTTTTTTCCCGGTCGATCTGCCCGTCGTAGCCGAAGAAGATGCAGTCCTCCGCGTCGACGAAGGCAAAGCCGAGGAACTCGGCCATCAGCCGTGCGGTGAAATACTCGCCGCGGGAGACCAGCTCATCCGTGCTCGTGTCGCGGCTCAGGCGCGCGGCGAGCTTTTTCATCTCGCCTTCGGCGTCGAAGCTCAGCCCCAGCTCGGCGCGGATCTCGGCAAAGCGCTGTTCGATGGTCTGCAGGATGTCGTCGCAGGACACGCCGTACATCAGATGCGCGTGGCAGAGATACAGCAGATCCGTCAGCTTGTGGTCGTCGCTGGAGCGCTTGCCCGCGGCGGAGACGACCACGACGCGGCGCGACGGGTCCGCTTCTATTATATTTTTGACTTTTTTGAATTGTTCCGCTCCGGCGACCGAGGAGCCGCCGAACTTGGCAACTTTCAGCATTCCCTTATTCCTCCATCGCGGCGAAGAACACGCTTTCGCCCTTGTCGCGCAGCGCTTTGACGCGCGCGTGCATATCCGTGACCGCGAGAGGCGCCGTCACGCCGCGGCAGAGCTCGCCGTCGAGCTCCTTCTCCTCAAAGGGCAGCGCGTCCGCGAGAGAGGCGGAAAGGCGCACGTAGTAACGGCAGCTGACGACGCTGTTGTCCGCCTCAACGCGCTCGCAGCTCGGCTTCATCATGACGCGGCGGCCGTGGACGGCGTCGGAGAGGTCGCGCACGACGGCCGAGGCCGTCGGATAGCGGCCCGCGCCCTGGCCGATGAGCACGATGTCGCCGGAATTGACGCCGCGGTATTTGGCCATATTGAAGTTTTTCAGCACCGAGGCCTCCGGCGAGGAGGCGCTGAGAAGAACGGGCTGGACAAAGGCATAGAGCCTTTCGTCCTGCATGCCGCCGCGCACGAGGAGACGCAGCACAAGCCCCTTGGACTGGAAGTGCTTCACGTCCGCAGCGGTGACAGACTCGATGCCTTCGAGGCAGAAGCCCTCGCAGGGGAGCTTGTCGTAGGCCACCGCGCAGGCGAGCATGATTTTCCTCAGCGCGTCAAGGCCCGAGACGTCGGCCGTCGGGTCGGCTTCGGCATAACCGAGCGCCTGCGCCACTTTCAGGGCGTCGGCGTAGTCCATGCCGTCGCGCTGCATCGCGTCGAGCATGAAGTTGGTCGTGCCGTTGAGGATGCCGCCGAGCGAGAGGATCTCGTCGCTCTCCACGGCAAGGGCAAGATTGTGCAGGAAGGGCACCGCGCCGCCGCAGGCCGCGCTGAAGAGGAAGGCGACGCCCTTTTCCGAGGCCAGGCGCTGCAGCTCCGGCCCCTTGGCCGCGACGAGCGCCTTGTTGGAGGTGACCGCGTGCTTGCCCGCCGCGAGCGCGGCGGAGACGAAGCTGTAAGCCGGCTCGACGCCGCCCATGACCTCGACGACGGCCTCGACCTCCGGATCGTTCACGATCTCGTCGATCGACGTGACCTTAAAAGGCTTGTCTGCCTTGCCCGGCCGCACAAGGACGGAGACGAGCTCCAGTCCCTCGGCCTTCTCGATCATCTCACACACGCCGACGCCGACCGTGCCGTATCCCAAAACCGATACTTTCATAATGTTCTCTCCTAAATCCGCATCTAAATCCGTGAGAAAAAGACACTTGTATTTTGTACGCGAACAGTGTATCATATGAGAAAACAAAACACAAGCAAATTCTCTGTTTTCATCGAATTTACTGGAAATCGACAGCATTTTGTTTTATTCTATATTCAATGTGGCAGAAAGGACGGGTGAACCGCCGATGGACTATCAAAGCACGAGAGGACCGCTCTTCGCATCGGACGCGGAGGCGATCCTGCGCGGCATCGCAGCGGACGGCGGTCTGTTCGTCGATCCATCCCTCGCGCAGCGGCCCTTTGACTGGCGGCGCTGCCTGACGCTGAGCGCCCTCGAGATGCAGAGCATGATCCTCTCTCATCTGCTTCCGGGGATTCCGGACATGGACGCGCTGGTGAGGCGCGCCTACGCGGGCAAGTTCGAGACGGAGGACCTCACGCCCCTCGTCGAGGTCGGCGGGGATTCTGTCCTCGAACTCTTCCGCGGACCGACCGCAGCCTTCAAGGACGTGGCGCTTTCGATGCTGCCGCAGCTCGTCGCCGCCGCAAAGGAGCAGCGCGGCGACACGAGCGAAACCGTCGTGCTGACGGCCACCTCCGGCGACACGGGCAAGGCCGCGCTGGAGGGTTTTCACGACGTGCCGGGTACGCGGATCTTCGTGTTTTATCCGCACGGCGGCGTCTCCGCGGTCCAGCGTGCGCAGATGGTCACGCAGGAGGGGGCGAACGTCACGGTCTGCGCCGTGCGCGGCAACTTTGACGACTGTCAGACGGCTGTGAAGCGCGCCTTTGCCCTTCTCTCCGGCGACGAAAGGCTCAGGGCGCGGAGGCAGGAACTGACCTCGGCCAACTCGATCAACATCGGGCGCCTGGCCCCGCAGCTGGTGTATTATTTCCTCGCCTACGCACGATTGCTTGAACGCGGCAGGATCCGCTGCGGCGATCCGGCGGACTATGTGGTGCCGACCGGCAATTTCGGAGACATTCTGGCGGGCTGGATGGCCAAGCAGCTCGGTCTGCCGGTGGGAAAGCTCGTCTGCGCTTCGAACGCCAACCGTGTGCTGACCGACTTTTTCGACACGGGCGTCTACGACCGGAGACGGGACTTTTTCAAGACCGATTCGCCCTCGATGGATATCCTCGTGTCTTCCAATCTCGAGCGGCTGCTCTTTTACGTCTCCGGCGGCGATACCGCACTGGTGCGCCGCTGCATGGAGGAGCTCTCCCGCGAGGGCTTCTACCGCTTCCCCGACGCGCTGACAGACAGGCTGCGGGAGGAGTTCTGCGCGTATTGCTGCACCGACGCCGACGGCGCGGAGGAGATCGGGCGTCTCTGGCGGGAGGAAGGCTATCTCTGCGACCCGCACACGGCGGTGGCCGTGCGCGCGGCGCGGGAGTATAAAAAGGATCGCGTTTCTCATGCGCCGCTCGTGATCCTCTCGACCGCCTCGCCCTACAAATTCCCGGCGGCCGTGCTCGCCGCGATCGGCGGCGGCGCGGAGGGCGATGAGTTCGCCGAGATCGACGCGCTCGCGCGCCTCACGGGCGTGCCGGTGCCGAAGGGCCTGAGCGCGCTGCGCGGCAGAGCCGAACGACACCGCGATGTGATCGGCGTCGAGGACGTCGTCCCCTATATTCAGAACACATTATCGGAGGAATAAGATATGATCGTACGTGTACCGGCGAGCTCCGCCAACCTCGGCCCGGGCTTTGACAGCTTCGGCATCGCCTGGCAGCTCTATAATGAGATCGACTTTCAGCTCCTCGAAGAGGGCGGACTGACAATCTCCGGCTGCGAGGAGAAGTATCAGAACGAGGACAACCTCGCCTATCGCGCTTTCCGCCGCGTGCTGGACCGCTGCGGCGTGCCCTTTACGGGCGTCGCCATCCGTTTCGGCCGCTGCGCCATCCCCGTCTCACGGGGTCTGGGCTCCTCGGCGGCGCTGATCGTCGCAGGCGTGACCGCGGCCAACGCCCTGTATGATCTGGGCCTCACGCGTGCGGAGCTGCTGCTGCTTGCCACGGAGGTCGAGGGCCATCCGGACAACGTCGCTCCCGCACTCTACGGCGGTCTCGGCGTGTCCGCGATGGACGGCGGTCAGGCCATCACCCGCCGCTTCCCGATCAGCGAAAGGCTGTGCTTTGCCGCGCTGATCCCGCCCTTTGAGCTGTCCACGACGCTCGCGCGCAGCGTGCTGCCGCAGACCCTGCCGCGCGAGGACGCGGTGTTCAACGTCTCGCACGGAGCGCTGCTGCTGCGCGCCTTCGGCGACGGAGACGCGGAGCTGCTCTCCTTTGCGATGGACGACCGCATCCACCAGAGCTATCGCGCGAAGCTCATCGACGGCTTCAAGACCGCGCGCATCGAGGCGCAGGAGTGCGGCGCGGCCGGCATCTGCATCTCCGGGGCGGGCCCGACGATCCTCTGCGTCGCGGATCATCCGGACTTCCCCTCCCGCATGGAGACGGCGCTTGAGATCGCGCTGCCCGGCTGGGAGTTCCGCGAACTGACGCCCGATCTCGACGGCGCGCGGATCGCGGCGATGTAGACATCGGTACTCGGAAAAACGAAAAAAACCTGTGTGTTCGGCATTCCGGACACACAGGTCTTTTTTTCGGACGGATCCGATTTATTCTTTCTTTTCCGCGTCGTCGGCGGGCGGGGCGGGAGGCTCCGTCGCGGGGGGCGCATCCTGCGTCTCCTCGAGGGCCTTCTTCTCCTCGGCGTAGCCGTCGGTCATCGAGATCTTGCGCGCGGGGCGCTCGATCGTGCGGTCGGCCTTGGCCTTCTTCGCGTCCTTGACGCTCACGGGCATAAACTCGCCGTGCTCGAAGTAGTAGTTGAACTCCTCGGCTTCCATCGACTCGTGGATGAGCAGATATTCCGCGATCGCGACAAGCTCGTCGCGGTGGGCGGTGAGGATCTCCGCGCATCGGGCCGACGCCTCGTCGAAGATGCGCTTGACCTCCTCGTCGATGAGGGCGGCGGTCTCCTCGGAATAGCTCTTGGTCGTACCGAAGTCACGGCCGATGAAGATGCTGCGCTCCGCGCTGTCATAGCTGATCGGGCCGAGCTTCTCGCTCATGCCGTAGACCGTGACCATGTTGCGCGCGATGGCAGTCGCCTGCTGGATATCGCCGGAGGCGCCGGTGGAGATATCGTCCAGGAAAAGCCGTTCGGCCGTGCGTCCGCCGAGGGCCATGACGATCGATTCGAACATTTCCGCCTGTGACTTGAAGTTTTCCAGGTCCTCGTCCGGGCGGAAGAGCGTGAAGCCGCCCGCCGGGCCGCGCGGGATGATCGTGATATAGTGCACGGGATCCACGTGCTCAAGGAAGCGGCCGGTCACGGCGTGGCCCGCCTCGTGATAGGCGGTGAGGCGCCGGGCGCGGTCGGACATCTTGCGGCTCTTCTTCTCCGGGCCCATCTGGACCTTGAGGATGGCCTCGTCGATATCCTCCATCGTGATGAAGCGGTGGCGGCGGCGCACGGCCAGCAGCGCGGCCTCGTTCATCAGGTTCTCCAGGTCCGCGCCGGCGAAGCCGGGCGTGCCCTTGGCAATGGAGTTGAGATCGACATCCTCGGCAAGCTGTTTGCCTCTGGCATGGATCTTCAAGATGGCCTCGCGGCCGCGGATGTCCGGCATGCCGACATAGACCTGTCGGTCAAAGCGTCCCGGACGCAGCAGCGCCTGGTCGAGGATGTCCGCGCGGTTGGTCGCAGCCATGACGATGACGCCTTCATTATTGGAAAAGCCGTCGAGTTCGACGAGCAGCT
>JAFSJZ010000041.1 GCA_017449185.1 Oscillospiraceae bacterium | reverse complement strand
TGTAGTCGATGGCGGCAACATGGCCGCGCGCGAGGTCAACAACGTGGATATAGTCGCGCACACCGGTTCCGTCAGGGGTGTCGTAGTCGTCGCCGAAGACGCTCAGGTGATCCCTGCGGCCGACGGCGACCTGCGCGATGAAGGGCATGAGGTTGTTGGGAATGCCGCGCGGATCCTCGCCGATCAGACCGCTGCTGTGCGCGCCGATCGGGTTGAAGTAGCGCAGACTGCTGACGGAAAAATCATCCACGGCCTTGGCCGTGTCACGCAGGATCTGCTCGGACATGTATTTCGTCCAGCCGTAAGGATTGGTGCACATGCCAGTGCGCGCAGTTTCCTGCAGAGGCATCTCATTGTCGCCGGAATAGACCGTGGCGGAGGAGGAGAACACGATGTTCTTCACACCGTGGTCGCGCATGGCCTCGCAGAGACGAACCGTGGAGAAGAGGTTGTTGTCGTAATACTCCAGCGGCATCGCGACGGACTCGCCCACGGCCTTGAGACCGGCGAAGTGGATCGCGCAGTCGATGTTGTGCTTCTCAAAGATGCGGTCGAGCGCCGCGCGGTCGCGCACATCGTTTTCGTAAAAGGCGACGCCGCGCCCCGCGATCTGTTCCACGCGCTCGACGGCCTTCGCGCTGGAGTTGACCAGGTTGTCGATGATGACGACGTTGTGCCCGCGCGCGAGCAGCTCGACGCAGGTATGGCTTCCGATATAGCCGGCGCCGCCGGTGACCAGTACGTTCATAACAGCACTCCTTTCAGTCCAGCAGTTTTTCGGGATACTTGCCCTCGCCGCGCATTTGGGCGATTGCGCGAATGACGTCGGGCAGATCTTCCTTATAGGTGACGCCGTGCCAGGTCTCGGTGCAGGGCAGGACGCGCACGCTGGCCTTACCTTCGTGGATGAGCGCGCCTGCGACGTTCGGGAGGAAGTACTCGCCCCTGAGCGGATTCTTCACCGCGTTCTCGGAGAACCAGGCGGGGAAGCGCGCGCAAAGCTCGTCCATCATCTCGCGGCCGAAGGCCCAGCAGTTCATGCTCACGGGCGTGTCGCCGGAGAGGGGAAGGTAGTTCTCGCCGTCTTCGGTATAAGCGGCGTCCGCACCGCGCTTTTCGATGTGCGTGCGCTCGGTCACGTCGGTAAGAAAACCGTCCTCGACGCTGCAGACTCCGCGCGCGACGTAGCCGTTCTCGGTCACGGTGTTGCGCAGAAGATACGCGACCATCGCGTGCTCGTTCTCCGGCCGGGGGACGGCCATAAAGTCATAGAGCGCGCGGAAAGCGCTCGACCCGTAGAAGTCGTCGGCGTTGATGACGGCGAAGGGACCGTCAATCACGTCGGCGCAGCAGGCCGCGGCGTGGCCCGTGCCCCAGGGCTTGACGCGCCCGACGGGGACGGCGCAGCCCTCCGGAAGAGAATCGAGCTGCTGAAAAACATAGTGTACGTCGAAATATTTCTCCATCCGTCTGCCGACGGCGGCCTTGAAATCCTCTTCAATCTCGTGCTTGATGACGAAGACGACGCGGCGGAAGCCCGCACGATACGCGTCATAGAGCGAAAAGTCGATGATCGCGTGTCCGTGATCGTCTACGGCCTTGATCTGCTTGAGCCCGCCGAAGCGGCTGCCGATGCCGGCGGAGAGAATGACGAGTGTCGGTTCCATAACTGTGTTCCTCTTGCTTTACATTTTCATCGCTTCGCGGCAATAGTAGTTGAACATGCGCTCGCGTTCGAGCGTGGTCGAATCCATATGCCCGGGATAGACCTCAAAGTCGCCCTCGAGCGCGCACAGGCGCTTGAGCGAGAGTAATTCATCCATCGGAACGCTGCCGTCGAGATCGACGCGCCCGCAGCTGCCGCGAAAGAGCGTGTCGCCGGTGAAAAGAGCCCTTTCGCAGCGGATCGTGACGCCTCCGGGCGTGTGACCGGGGGTGGCGATGATCTCGAAGCGCAGGCCGGCCTCGTCGATGAGATCGCCGTCGTCATAGCTGATCCCGCCCTGCGGAAGACAGTAAGGCAGATGCATGGACTGCCCGCCTCTGTCGTCGCGGCTGTTCATATAGACGGTCGCGCCGGTCTCCTCCGCGACGGCGTCGACCGCGCCGACGTGGTCATAGTGGCCGTGCGTGATCATGATCGCGCGGCACCTCAGAGAATTGTCCTCAAGATAGTCGAGGATCGTGTTGCTCTCGTCGCCGGGGTCGATCAGGACGCACTCGAGGTTTTTTTCGTTGATCACGACATAGCAGTTCTCTTCCAGCTGCCCGACCGTGAGCGTTTTGATCAGCATCTTTTACAGCTCCTTTGTATCAAGAAGGATCGTGACGGGACCGTCGTTGACGGAGGAGACGAACATCTCCGCGCCGAATTCGCCGGTGGCTACCGTGAAGCCGCGCGCGCGGCACTCGGCGATGACCAGCTCGTAGAGGGGAATGGCCTTGTCCGGCCGTGCCGCGTGGGAAAAGCCCGGGCGGCGGGAACGGCAGTCGGCGAAGAGAGTGAACTGACTGATGATCAGGATCCCCTTCGTCTCCGGATCGGGGGCGAGATTCATCTTGCCTGCCGCGTCTTCAAAGACGCGCAGGCCGCAGATCTTGTCGGCGATCTTCTTCGCTTCTGCCTCGGTGTCGTCCTCGTGCACGCCGAGGAGAACGAGGAAGCCCTTGTCGATCGCGCCGGCGACCTCGCCGCCGATCTCGACGGAGGCAGAGAGAACGCGTGTGACGACAGCTCTCATATTCTCGGTTTCCTTTCCTTAATTTCGTACGACCTCTTTTACTCCGGGGATCGAGCTGAGCCTTGACATGACGTATTTGAGTTCGTCAAGGTTTTTCGCCTCCAGCGAGACGGTCGTGATAGCAGTGCCGGCATTATCGCGCGCCGTGAGCGTGCGCACCTTGGCGTTGAGGGAGTTGAGCACCGTGGCGATGTCCATGACAAGACCGGAGCGGTCCTTGGCGATGATCGTGATCGTGGTGACGTAGATGTCGGTGATCTGATCAGACCAGCTCACGTCGATCCAGCGGCCGTCGTTCTCGAGCGAGGCGGCGCTGTTACGGTAGTTCTCGCAGTCGCGCCGGTGGATGGACACGCCCTGCCCGCGCGTGATGAAGCCGACGATATCATCGCCCGGAACGGGCGTGCAGCAGCGGGAGAACTTGACCAGGCAGTTGTCCAGCCCGGCGACGAGTACGCCGTGGATGGGCTTTCCGGTCATTTTGGCGGCCTGCTGTTCGCGCCGCTCGGCTGCCTCCGTGAGTTTGTCCACGGTGGTCTTGCGGTCCGGCTTCTGCACACGGGCGTACTCGTCCTTGAGCCGGTTCGCCGCGCGCACGGCCGTGAGACCGCCGTAGCCGATGGCCGCGTACAGATCCTCGACATTCGAGTAGGACAGTCGGCGCAGGATCGGCGCCATGACCGCCTCGTCGGTCACGTCCTCGAGGCTCAGACCGCTCTGCTTCAGTTCGTCCTCCAGCATCGAACGGCCGCGGATGACGTTCTCCTCACGCCGCTCGCGCTTGTACCACTGCTTGATCTTGGTGCGGGCGCTGCCGCTCTTGGCGATGTTCAGCCAGTCGCGGCTCGGACCGGGGGCGGATTTCGAGGTGCGGATTTCCACGATGTCGCCGTTCTGCAGCGCGTAGTCGAAGGTGACGATCTTGCCGTTGACGCTGGCGGAGACCATGTGGTTGCCCACGTCCGAGTGGATCATATAGGCAAAGTCGATCGGCGTCGCGCCGGCAGGGAGGTTGATGACGTCGCCCTTGGGGGAGAAAACGAAGACCTCGTCGGCGAACATGTCGATCTTGAGATTGTGGAAGAAGTCCTGTGCGTCGGACTCCTGCTGGCTCTCCAGCAGGCGCCGCACCCAGGCGAAACGGTCCTCATCGCCGAGACGCAGCGAAGCGCCGCCGTCGCCCATTTTATATTTCCAGTGCGCCGCGATGCCGTATTCGGCCGTGTGGTGCATCTCCCAGGTGCGGATCTGCACCTCGAAGGGGATGCCCTCGCTGCCGATGACGGTGGTGTGAACACTCTGATACATATTCGGCTTGGGGGTGGAGATATAGTCTTTGAAACGCCCGGGGACGGGCTTGAACATGTCGTGGATCACGCCGAGAACATTGTAGCAGTCCGGGATCGTATCCACGATCACGCGAAAGGCGCAGAGGTCAAAGATACCGTTGATGTCAAGCTTCTGCGTGTACATCTTGCGGTAGATGCTGTATACGTGCTTGATGCGGCTGTAGATCGTGGCGTGTATGCCCTCTTCGTCGAGGCGATGCTGGATCTTGTTCTCCACGGCAGACATAAAGGCCTCAAGCTGCGGCATCTTGCTCTCAAGCACATCGGTGATCTCTTTGTAACCGGCGGGGTCAAGATATTGCAGAGAGAGGTCCTCCAGCTCCCACTTCACGCGCTGGATGCCGAGGCGGTGCGCAATGGGGGCGTAGATCTCCATCGTCTCGAGAGACTTGGAGCGCTGCTTTTCCGCAGACTGATAGGCCATCGTGCGCATATTGTGCAGCCGGTCGGCGATCTTGATGAGGATCACGCGGATATCCTTGGCCATGGCCATGAGCATTTTGCGGATGTTCTCCATCTGCTCATCCTCGACGCTCGTATACTGCACGCGCGTGAGCTTGGTGACGCCCTCGACGATGTCGGCCACAGCGCCGCCGAACTGACGGGCGATGTCCGCATGCGTCAGAACGGTGTCCTCGATGATGTCGTGCAGCAGGGCTGCGACGATGGAATCCTCGTCGAGGCCCATATCGACCGTAATGTCCGCAGCGGCGATGCAGTGCGCCACATAGGGCGTGACGCCGTCCTTGCGGAGCTGCCCCTCATGCGCGCCGCGCGCCATTTCATAGGCGGCGCGGATGCGTGCAAGATCCACGTTGTGACAGCTGAGGCGTATCTTCTCCTCAAGCGCGGCAAAGAGTGCGTCCGGATCGGGAGAAGCGCTCGTCAGATTCACTTTTTCCTCAACGTTTGCCATCTTTTCATCCTCAGTTGGATTTCAGTTCCCGCATGACCGCCGTGTCATCCAGATCCGCCTTGCCGTCGATCCTTACTGCGGCGGCACCGCGCAGCGCGCCGTCGGGGGAGGCGAGCAGTCCCGCCTCGTGCAGCACGGCCAGACACAGACAGAAGGTCTCCGCCTCCATGCCGGGCGGCGTCAGCGCAAGGATGCCGGCCGTGTCCTCCGGAAGGAGAAAGCCGTCCTGCTCGACCAAATGCCAGACGCGTACGAAGTCAGAGCGCTCCGGACAGAAGGCGGAGGCTGCCCGGAGCACGCTGCGCTCTCCGTCAAGGATTTGCGAGCAGAGCTCGCCGCCGTCGTGACGGCGCAGTGCGCTTACGAGCAGCTGCACGGAGACATGGCCGCGAAATTCGTTGATCTGCGGCGTGAACGCGACGTCGACGAGGTCGCCGGGACGGATCTCCAGCTCGCGCGCCGTGTGGGAAAAGAAGATGCCCTCAAAGCTCTCGCGCCCGAGGCGCACGCGAATGCGCAGATGCTTGCCTCCGCCGACCTCCGAGGCGCTTTCAAGCGGAACGCCGCAGAGACACATGGTCGGCCGGGGGTTTTGATTGCCGTAGGGCTCAAGCAGATCGAGTGATCGGACGTTTTCGATATCGAGCAGCGCCGGGTCGCAGATCAGCAGATCCGGCTGCACCTCGGGAACGGGAGCAGGCTTGTTCTCACGGTAGTACGCCGCCAGCGCGGAGCGAAAGGCGTCCAGCTTGTCGCCGCGGATGTTCAAACCTGCCGCCAGCGCATGGCCGCCAAAGCCGATGAGATGCTCCGAGCAGGCGGAAAGCGCATCGAAGAGATTGAAGCCGCCGTAACTGCGGCAGGATCCCTTGCCGACCTCTCCGTTGAGACACACCATGATCGCCGGCAGGGAATACTGCTCGGCCAGACGGGAGGCGGCGATCCCGATCACACCCTGATGCCACTTGTCGCTGGCAAGCACGATCGGCGCGTCGGGAACAGAGGAGGCGAGCATGGCGTTGGCCTCGTCCCAGATCGCGGTCTCGATGCTCTGCCGCCTGCGATTGAGCTCGCACAGCTCGACGGCGAGGGCTGTGGCCTCGGCCGGATCGGAAGTCATCAGCAGCCTTGCCGCAACGGAGGGACAGTCCAGCCTGCCCGCGGCGTTGAGCCGAGGCGCCATCGTAAAGCCGACGACCGAGGCGCTCAGCTTTCGAACGTCCGCCTGTGATTCGCGCAGCAGCGCCGCGATACCCGGCCGGGGGCTGTTTCTAAGCTTCTCAAGGCCGCGGCGTACGAGGTATCGGTTCTCCCCTGTGAGGGGCATGACGTCTGCGATCGTGCCGATGGCCGCCAGATCGCAGTAGCGCTCCACCATGTCGCTGCTCCGGTCGCCTTCACAGGCGCAGACCAGCTTGAGCGCGACGCCCACGCCCGCGAGCACGGGATTGGGATAGCGCTCGTCGGGGCGCTTGCAGTCCACGACGGCAGCGGCCTCCGGCAGGGGGGCGTCGCCGCACTCGTGGTGATCGGTGATGATCATGTCCATGCCGAGCGAAGCGGCGTAACGTGCCTCCTCGCGCGCGGTGATGCCGCAATCCACGGTAATGATGAGCCTCACGCCCTGCTCATGCAGCGCCGCAACGGCGCCGTCGTTGAGACCGTAGCCCTCTTCGCTGCGGTCCGGGATGTAGGGGATGCATTCCAGCCCCTTGCCGCGCAGATAGTCGGTCAGCAGGCAGGTTGAGGTGATACCGTCCACGTCATAGTCCCCATAGACAGCCACCTTTTCCCCCGACGCGACAGCACGGTGCACGCGCTCGACGGCACGGGGCATATCCGATAAGAGCATCGGATCTTCCAGCAGCTCCTCTCCGCCGTAGAGCAGGCTGTCCATTTCGGCGCGCGTCGTAACGCCGCGCAGAGCCAGCACCGAGGCGAGCAGGGGCGTACAGCCGCCCTCTGTCAGCGCGGCAGGGATCTCCCTCTTCTCAAAGGGGATCTTCCATTCCTTTCGTATCATAAGCGTTTCTATACCTGTATTCTTTATTATTTAATAATTTATCTTACCAAAAGCTTCCGATTTTTTCAATAGCAGAGGCTTGAGAAAACAAAAAAAGCCCGGAACGGCAGATCGCCGCTCCGGGCAGAGTCAGACAAAAGAATTCAGAACAGTTCCGATAACAGGGCAGCGGGGGAGCTCGAGGGGGCCAAGGGCCCGCCTCGAGTTTGATAACCCGCCGTCCGAAAAGCTCTGATATCAGGGCTTTTCGGGTAATCGCATTTTGGCATCAGGCAAAATGCGCGGCGGTTGCAGCTTGTCAAAAATGGTCTGAAAGGACTTTTTTGACAAGCTGCCCGGAACGGCAGAACGCCGCTCCGGGCAAACGCTTATTTGGCGTAATCCGCAAGTGTGCGCGCACCGGCATCCTCCGGCCGCAGGGCCTGCGTGAGCGCCTCCTCGGGCGTGGGGCACAGGGCGACCATCTCCAGCGCACTCCGGCCGGTAAAACCTTTTTCGACCATGCCGCGCAGCAGCGCATACAGAGGCTCGTAATAGCCAAGCGTGTCAAGCAGCACGAGAGCCTTCGGCTGCCTGCCAAGCTGCTTGAGCGTCAGCGTCTCGAAAAATTCGTCCATTGTGCCGGTGCCGCCGGGCAGCACGATGAAGGCCTCCGCCATGTCGAGCATCAGCGTTTTTCTTTCCGCCATCGTGTCGGTGAAGATAAACTCGCCGAAATCCTTGCGCAAAAAGTCTCCTTCGTCGAAATAACGCGGCGCGACGCCGACGGCTTTGCCGCCGCGCGCTTTCACGCCCTCTGCACAGGCGCCCATCAGGCCGGTGCTGCCGCCGCCGTAGATCAATGTATGGCCGTCCTCGGCCATCAGCTCGCCCAGACGGCGCGCCGCGTCGAAGTATTCCTTTGCCAACTCGTTTCCCGAGGCGCCGAAAATGCAGATCTTCATGTCTCTGTCTCCGCTTCTTTTTTTTGTATTGTATCGCCGCGGTGCGCCGCTTGTCAACGGATGCTTGCAAAGCACGGCGGGATGCGATACAATACCTTTTCGGTGAACACGATGAAAAAACGGATCCTCTCCGCCCTGCTCGGCCTTGCGCTGACGCTCTCCCTCGCCGCCTGCGGCGCGGGACAGGAGACTGCCGCGGCGGAGGAACAATTGAAAACTGCGCCTGTCGTCGTCACGACGCTGTTCCCGGCCTATGACTTCGCGCGCGAGCTCTGCGGAGGATACTGCGAGGTCGTGCTGCTTGTCCCGCCCGGGGCGGAACTGCACAGCTACGAGCCCACGCCGCAGGACATCGTGACGATCGAGAGCTGCGATCTGCTGATCTGTAACGGCGGCGAGTCCGAAGCCTGGCTGGAGACCGTGCTTGACGGCACCGAAGGAGACTTCTCTGTCCTGTCCATGCTGGACTGCGTGGACGCGCTCGAGGAAGAGCACAAGGAGGGCATGCAGGATCTCCATGAGGAAGAGGACGAGGACGAGACCGAATACGACGAGCATGTCTGGACCTCGCCGCGCAACGCCGCAGCAATCTGCCGCGCGATCACGGAGGAACTCTGTGCGCTCGATCCGAACGGCGCGGAGCTCTATCGCAAAAACTGCGCGCGCTACTGCGCCGAGCTCGATGAGCTTGACGCGGCCTTCCGCGCGGTCGTCGCCCGGGCGCGGGGGGACTGCCTGATCTTTGCCGACCGCTTTCCCGCGCGCTACTTCGTTGAGGAATACGGCCTGGACTACTTTGCGGCTTTTCCCGGCTGCGCGGATGACGCCGAGCCCTCGGCCAGGACGGTCGCCTTTCTGATCGACCGTGTGCGCGCCGAGGCCGTCCCGGCGGTGCTGTATATCGAATACTCCGATCAGCGGATGGCGGATGTGGTCTGTGAGGACACTGGCTGTGAAAAGCTGCTGTTCCATACCTGCCACACCGTCAGCGCCGCGGATCTCGCCGCGGGCGCGAGCTATCTCGGTCTGATGCGGGCCAATATCGAAACGGTAAAGGAGGCGCTGGGCTGATGGCGATCCTGACATGTGAAAACGCCTCGTTCTCCTATGACGGAAGAACGGTGCTCGAAGGCGTCGACTTTGCGCTGAACGCGGGGGATTACCTCTGCATCGTGGGTGAAAACGGCTCCGGAAAGTCCACGCTGATCCGCGGGCTGCTCTCGCTCAAGGCGCCGGCCTCCGGCAAGATCACGCTGTCGGGCGGGCTGAAAAGAAGCGAGATCGGCTATCTGCCCCAGCAGACGGAGATCCAGCGTGATTTTCCCGCCAGCGTGTGGGAGGTCGTGCTCTCCGGCTGCCTCAACTCTCTCGGCGGACGGCTGTTTTACAGCGACGAGGACAGACGCCGTGCGGAAGAAAACCTTGAGCGCATGGGCATCGAAGATCTGAAAAACAGTGGCTATCAGGAGCTCTCGGGCGGCCAGCAGCAGCGTGTGCTGCTTGCCCGCGCCCTATGCGCGACGAAGAAGCTGCTGCTGCTCGACGAGCCGGTGACCGGCCTCGACCCCGTGGCCGCGGGGGAGATGTACAATCTCATCAAGCTTGTCAACCTCTGCGACGGCATCTCCGTCATTATGGTCACGCACGATATCCACGAGGCCGTGCGCTATGCCACGCATATCCTTCATCTCGGCCACCGCCAGCTCTTTTTCGGCACGGCGGCGGACTACCGGCGCAGCGCGATCGGTCGGCGTTTTCTGGGAGGGAGCGGGATATGAGCGGACTTCTCTCCATGTTTTCCTATCATTTCATGCAGCGCGCGCTGATCGTCGGCGTCCTCGTCAGCCTCTGCGCGGCGCTGCTCGGCGTGTCGCTGGTGCTCAAGCGCTACTCGATGATCGGCGACGGCCTCTCGCACGTGGGCTTCGGGGCGCTGGCCGTGGCCTCGGCCTTCCATCTCGCCCCTTTGGGCGTGGCGGTGCCGGTGGTCGTTCTTGCGGCGATCCTGCTGCTGCGCCTGCGCGGAAACGCCAAAGTCAAGGGCGACGCCGCGATCGCGCTCATCTCCTCAAGCGCGCTGGCCATCGGCGTGATCGTCGTATCCGTCACGAGCGGTATGAACACCGAGGTGACGAGCTATCTCTTCGGCAGCATCCTCTCGCTCAGCCGCGGAGACGCGGTACTGAGCGCGATCCTCTCGCTGGCGGTGCTGCTGCTGTTCATCCTGTTCTATCCGCGGCTCTTCGCCGTGACCTTTGACGAAACCTTCGCCCGCGCCACCGGTACGCGCGCGGAGTTCTACAACACGCTGCTTGCCGTGCTGACGGCCGTGACGGTCGTGCTCGGCATGCGCATGATGGGCGCGCTGTTGATCTCCAGCCTCATCATCTTCCCGGCGCTCTCGGCCATGCGGCTGTGCCGGAGCTTCCGCGCCGTGGTGCTCTGCGCGGCGGCGATCTCGGTCGTCTGCTTTGTCTTCGGCATGGCGGCGTCCTATGTTTTTGAGACGCCCAGCGGCGCGAGCGTGGTCGCGGCGGATCTCATCGTCTTTGCCTTCTGCTCGCTCTTGGGACGAAAGGGCTGAGAAAAGGCCGAAAGGAAGCGGGATATTTATCCCGCTTCCAATATTTTTATTCATTTTTTAAGTGATATTCAATTATGAACGAATAAAATTAGCAAAACAACATAAAATTACGAATATTTTTTCAAAAATTGCTTGACATCCGGTCGCGCTTGTGCTATTCTCACAAACGTCAAGAACAATTCTTATGGCATCTGACGAAAGTGAGGGTAAAAAAGATGAAAAAGATTTCAAAGATTTTGTGCATGCTGCTGTGCCTTGCGATGATTTTCTCTCTGTGCGCCTGCGGCAAGTCCGACGCCGATTCCGACGCAAAACTCTCCGTTGCATACGACAAGTATCTCGCGGACCTCAAGGCTGCTGCCGGCGACGGCTCGAACGGAACGCTGACTGTCGCCCTGTCTCCCGACTTCGCGCCGATGGAGTTCTACGACGTGGCCAAGACCGGTGACGACGCGATCGTCGGCTTTGACGTTCTGCTGGCCTACTATCTGGCGAAAGAGCTGAATATGAAGCTTGTCCTCAAACCGATGTCTTTCGACGCCTGTCAGGCCGCTGTCCAGACCGGAAACGCGGATATCGCGATCTCCGGCTTCTCCTGGACCTATGACCGTGCGCAGAACTACGCCATCTCCGATTTCTATGTCGCCGGCGAGAACGAGACGCAGCAGTCCATCATCTGCCTGAAGGAGAACGAGGGCAAATACACCAAGCCCGAGGATTTCATCGGCAGCAAGATCGGCTACCAGGGCGCCTCGCTCCAGCAGATTCTTGTTGAGGAGACCTTCGGCGATATGGATGTGGACACCAGCCTGGTCTATGTCGATCTCGGCACTGCGGTTGAGGCACTGAAGGCCAAGCAGGTCGATTTCCTGGCTGTCGCGCACGGCAACGGCGAGTCCATCATCGCGAGCGCGAATGATGCGATCGCCTTCACCGGCTTCGACTTCGAGGTCGACGATATCTACAAGAACAACGTCTGCCTGCTGAACAAGAACGACACCGAGTTGCTCGCGCTGGTCAACGCCGCGCTGGCCAAGGCGCTGGAGAACGACTACTACAGCGGCTGGTATGACGCCAGCAAGGTCTACGCCGGCGTCAAGACGCTCGACGAGCTCGGCTTCGACGAGAACGGCAACAAGATCACGGAGTAACACATAAACAGCGCCCGCCTTCAGGAACGGCGCAGGGGAGTTGACCCATGGATTTCTTTACGAACATCGCCAATATCATGGTGAAATACTGGAAGACCTTTCTGCTGCAGGGCATCGGCTACACGCTGCTGCTGTCGCTGATCGCCGTGGCCGGCGGCGCCTTCTTCGGCTCGTTGATGGCTTTGGCGAAACGCTCAAAGCTGAAGATCCTCAAGGGGATCGTCAACGCGATCGTCGAGGTCGTCAGAGGGACGCCTGTCCTTCTCCAGCTCTACATAGGCGTGTTCGTCTTCCCCATGATTGTCCCGGTACTTTCCTCGCTGCCCTACATCTATTCCGTTGCGATCGTTCTGATCATCAATTCCAGCGCCTATGTCTCCGAGATCATCCGCTCCGGTATCGAGGCTGTGGACATCGGCCAAATGGAGGCCGCGCGTTCTCTCGGCCTCACGCAGCGCACGGCGATGCTCTCCATCGTCCTGCCGCAGGCGATCAAAAACATCCTTCCGGCCCTCGGCAACGAGTTCATCATGGTTGTGAAGGAGACCTCCCTGGCCTCGACCTTCTTTGTCGGCGAGCTGATGACGGCCTATCTCAAGGTCAAGGGCTACACCTATCTGACGATGGAGTGTCTCGTGATCGTCGGCGTGCTGTACTTCGCACTGACCTTTATCCTCTCAAAGCTCCTCAAGTCCATGGAAAGGAGGATGAAAGCCCGTGCTTGACATCAAGAACATCTACAAGAACTTCGGCGATCTGCAGGTCCTCAAGGGCGTCTCCACCCATGTGGAAAAAGGCGAGGTCGTGGTGATCATCGGCGTCTCGGGCTCCGGCAAATCCACGCTGCTGCGGTGTATGAACCTGCTCGAGGAGCCCACCTACGGCGAGGTCTGGATGGAAGGGAAGCTGATGACGCCTCCCGATCCCTATCTGCACTTTGATGTGATCCGCGCCTCCAGGACCTATGCGCGCCTCGTGAGCGAGGGGTTGAGCGACGAGGACGCGATCAAAAAGATCAAGGACGACGATCTGCTCAAGGAAAAGCACCCGAAGACCGAGGGACCGGAATATGCCGCCTTGCTGAAAAAGATCTACGACGACAACGGGATCGACATCAACCTCGGCCGGCAGAAGATGGGCATGGTCTTCCAGTCCTTCAACCTCTTCAACAACAAGACCGTCAAGGAGAACATCACGCTCGCGCCGATCAAGATCGGAAAGCAGCGCCTCAAGGACGCAAAGAAAAGCGGGAAGCCTCTCGACAAGACGCCAGACGATATTGTCAGCGAAGCCAATGAAAAAGCCATGAAGCTCCTCGAGAGGATCGGCCTGCAGGACAAGGCGGACGTGTATCCCTCAACGCTCTCGGGCGGCCAGCGGCAGCGCGTCGCGATCATCCGCGCCCTCGCCATGGAGCCGGACGTGATGCTTTTCGACGAGCCGACCTCGGCGCTCGATCCGGAGATGGTGGGCGAGGTGCTCGACCTGATCCGCGATCTCGTCAAGGACGGGATGACCTCGGTGATCGTCACGCATGAGATGGGCTTCGCCAAGGAGGTCGCCGACAGGGTGATCTTCATGCACGACGGCGTGATCGCCGAGGAGGGCACGCCGGACGAGGTCTTCAACCATCCGAAGAACCCGCGCTGCAAGGATTTCTTGAGCAAGGTCCTGTACTGAACGCAAACGATCGAAGACCCCGCGTAAAGCGGGGTCTTCTTCATGAGGTACAACAATGAATAAAACGAAAAAGGCCGCGCTCGCCTTTGTGGACGAGACGGCGGGGGTATATACCGCACTCGCGGATCAGATCTGGGAGAGCCCGGAGCTGTCCCTGAAGGAATATAAGGCCTCGGCGCTCTATTGCGAGGCGCTGCGCACCCTCGGCTTTTCGGTGACGGAAAAGCTCTGCGGCATCGACACAGCCTTCTGCGGCTCGTTCGGAAACGGCGCGCCTCTGATCGGCATCCTCGGCGAGTACGACGCCCTCTCCGGCCTGAGCCAGGCGGCAGGAGAGACGGAAGAAAAACCGCTTGTCTCCGGCGGCGCGGGCCATGGCTGCGGCCACAATCTGCTCGGCGCGGGGTCTCTCGCGGCCGCCGCGGCGGTCAAACACTATCTCGAAGAAACGGGAAAGAGCGGAACGGTGATTTTTTACGGCTGTCCCGGCGAGGAGGGCGGCAGCGGCAAAGCCTACATGGCGCGCGAGGGACTGTGGAAGGAACTCGACGCCGCGCTCTCCTGGCATCCGGGCGACGTCAATCAGGTCGAGACCGGGACGAACAATTCCTGCATCCAGGTACTCTACAAGTTCTCCGGCACGGCGGCGCACGCTGCGGGCAATCCGCACAACGGGCGCAGCGCGCTCGACGCGGTGGAGCTGATGAACATCGGCGTGCAGTTCCTGCGCGAGCATATGACGGACGACTGCCGCATCCACTACGCCATCACCGACACGGGCGGCGTCTCGCCCAATGTGGTGCAGGCCAGAGCTGCGGTTCTCTACATGGTGCGTGCAAACAAGGTGATCGATTCCGTCGCGCTGCAAAAGCGCGTGGACGACATCGCCCGCGGCGCCGCGCTGATGACGGGGACGCGCTTCGAGCGCGTCTTCATCGACGGCACGGCCGAACTGCTGCCGAATTACACGCTCGAGGACGTGCTGTACCGGAATATGGCCGAGATCGGTGTGCCGGTCTGCACCGAAGAAGAAAAATCCTTTGCCTCCGCGCTGAAGGCGAGCTTTCCTCCGGCAAGTGACTTGCCCGGCACGGGCGCGCGCGCCGATGCGCAGATCGCCGCGGAGGTAAAGGAACTGACGGAGAACGGCACGAGGCCCGTCAACGACTTTCTGATGCCGCTCTATCACGGCACGCTCTTTACGCCGGGCAGCACCGACGTGGGGGACGTGAGCTGGCTCACGCCCACAGCGCAGATCAACACGGCGGCCTGGCCCTCCGGAATTCCCGGGCACTCCTGGCAGGTCGTGGCCTGCGGCAAATCCGTCATGGCGCACAAGGCCATGCTCTATGCCGCCAAGTCGCTGGCCGGCGCGGCGATCGATCTTATAGACGACGTATCCTTGCTGGAAAAGGCAAAGGCGGAGTTTGCCGTGAAGGCCGCATCCGGTTACGTCTGCCCGATCGAGGAGGGCGCTGTTCCGATCGCACTTTGAATAATCACTGCGCTTTCGACATAGAATAACCGCATGCCTTCGTGCATGCGGTTTTTTCTTCCGCCAATTAGCACTCAAATAAGTCAAGTGCTAATATTCACAGTTTGTTCATAAAATAATGTATATTCGTTCAAAAGTGTTTGATATTTTATATACAGAAACAGACGAGAGAAATAAAATCCCCGTCGGAATATAAAATGTATACTGTATAAGGAGGTTTTCATCATGTTTGAAATTGTTCCTTTTGATCGTCATATCCGTCATCTCGCCGCCATGGATCCCTTCCGGGAGTTTGACGAGCTCGAGCGCAGCTTCTTCGGCAATCAGAGAAATCTGGTCTCGGCCTTCCGCACCGACGTGGTCGACACCGGCGACGCCTTCAAGCTGGAGGCGGAGCTGCCCGGCTTCGACAAGGAGGATATCCAGATCGACATCGAGAACGATTGCCTGACCGTCAGCGCCGAGCACAAGAGCGAGAAGAAAGAGGAGAACGAGAAGAAGAACTTCGTCAAGCGCGAGCGCTTCTACGGCTCTTACACCCGCAGCTTCGACGTATCCGGCATCAACGTCGACGGCATCGAAGCCAGCTATGAGAACGGCATTCTGACGCTGAACATGCCGAAGAAGGCCGCGGAGATCCCCGCCAGCCGCAAGCTGGAAATCAAGTAATCCACTTTAAATGAAAACCGCCCGACACCAGTCGGGCGGTTTTTTTTATTCTTTTTTCCCGGTCAGCCGCGGCTTCCAGTAGTCATTCCAGTAGACGAGGAGCTCCGCAGCAAGGCTGACGGGCAGGGCCGCGAACACGTCGAGCATCGAGTGCTGCTTAACGAAGGCCGTCGCGAGACAGATCAGCACGACCAGCACCGCCAGCGACCATTTCCAGCCCGCGCCGAGGTCCTTCTTTTTCAGCGCGACGGACAGGATACCCATCGAATAGGCCACGTGCAGCGAGGGGAAGACGCCCGTCGAGGTATCGAAGGAATAGATGAAGGCCATCAGACGCGTAAGAAAGTTGTCGCGCAGAAAGACCTCCGGCCGCAGATCCTGCCGCGAGGGATAAAGGATGTAGATCGTCATCGCGATGAACTGCGTGATGAAGATGAACTTCGACAGGCGCGTAAAGCTCTCGACGTCATAGAGCAGCGTAAAGATCAGCGAACCGAATACCAACAGATACCAGAAGACATAGAAGACCGCGAAATACTCGCAGAAGGGGATCATGTCGTCGAGCGCGCAGTGAATCGGGTGACAGATCTCCGCCGGGATCAGGTTTTCGGTCAGAAAGTAGAAGCTGAAATAGAACAGCCAGCCAAGGATCGCCGGCTTCATGTGGGCGAACTGCGGCGTGTTGAGACGCGAGAAGCGAAACTCGCGGTAATCAACGACAGGTTTTTTCATCGGTATAGACCTCGCAGGGAGTGTTTTTCGGATAGAGCCGCTTCGGAATGTTCCGATAGGGGACGACGCGGTGCTCCGGCAGCGAGACGGCCAGCGCCGTGATCGCGTCCTTGAGCGCGGCGCACAGCCGCGCGCGCTCCTCGTCGATCGGACGGGCGGGATCAAAGACGATCGGCTTGCCGATGAGTGTCCTGTGCAGCGCCGGCGCGTTGTAGATCGGGACAAAGGAGAGGGCGGTGCCGGTCTTCTTATAATAAAAACGCGCCAGGTCGATGAACTTGTCCTGAAATTCGTAGAGGATGTTGTTATACCGCTCGTTCTTTTCCGGAAAAATGACGACGGAGCTGCCTTCGCGCAGCCTCTCGATCGATTCGCGGTAAGTCGTGATCAGGCGCGTGTCATGGTAGACGGGGATCGTGCGCGCGTTGTTGAACAGCAGCACCGACAGCGGCGTGATGAGATAGCTCAGCAGCCGGAAAAAAGGACGGCACCAGCGCGGCTTGAAGGACCAGAAATCGGTGTAGGCGTAGGCAGGCACCTCGTGCCAGCGCATCATTTCCCCGGCACACCAGATATAGGGCTTCCCCGGGAAATAGAGCTCGGCGATGATCGGGCCGTTCATCTGCGTGTGGTTGCCCACGATGACGCAGGGCTCGTCGGGCAGCCTGTCCGCGCCGACGATCTCCGGACTGCGGTAAAACAGTCGGATCAGCGCGCAGACGAGCAAATATAGGGGATTTCTGCGCTTTCGCTTGAGCATGTCACTGCCTCTTTCTGATGCTGGAAGAAAATTACTCCATCGAGGAAATATACCAGTCTCAACCGGGAAAATCAAGTGACAAAAGACGAAAAATGTATGAATAAAACAGAAGAACACCGCCGCTGGATCACTCCCCGCGGCGGTGTTGAATATCGTTATCTCAGCTTTACTCTACGATGTTGACCAGCTCGCCGATGCCCTCGATCGCGCAGACGACGACGTCGCCCTTTTTCAGGAACTTCGCGCCCTCCGTGCCCATGAGCACGCCCTTGGGGGTGCCGGTGGCGATGATCGTGCCGGCGCGCAGCACCATGCCCTGCGAGAGTACGCTGACGATCTCGTCGATCGAGTGGATCAGACAGTCGGTGCAGCTGTCCTGCATGAGCTTTCCGTTGAGCGTGGTATGGATGCGCAGCGCGGGCGGATAGGGCAGCTCATCCGCCGTCACGAGGCAGGGCCCCATCGGGCAGAAGCCGTCGAGGCTCTTGCCAAAGTACCATTGCTTGTGCCGCGTCTGCAGCTCACGCGCGGACACGTCGTTGAGGACCGTATAGCCGAAGACATAGTCCCGCACTTCCTCCGGCGCGACGTGATCTGCGTCGCGGCCGATGACGACGGCCAGCTCGTTTTCATAGTCGAGCTGCGCGGTAACGTCGCCGTGCGCGGGAATGGGGGCGAGGCTGCCCTGCGAATAGCTCACGCGTTTGGAGAAGAAGATCGGCGCAGCCAGCTCCAGCCCGAAGGCGTCCTTTGAAAAGCCGGAGGCCTCCCGCGCGTGGTCGGCGTAGTTGAGACCCAGACACAGCACGTCCTGCAGCGGGCGGGGGATGGGGGAGAGCAGCGTGAGTGCGTCGAGCGCCAGGCCCTCGCCCTCCGCCGCGGCCATGGCTGCGCGCTCGGCAGGCGTCGAGCGGCAGATCAATTCGTTCATGTCGGCAAAGGCAAAGCCGAGCTCGCCCAGCGGAAGCACGCGCGCCCCGCGCAGGATGCCGACTTCCTCAGCCGCCGAGCTGTTTCGGATAAAGGTGACAAGTTTCATACATAGCCTCCGGGACTGTATTTTATGATTCGGGCTTCGGCCGTTCGCGGACACGAGAGGAGCTCGGTCTGCTGCAGGCTTGGGGGCAGTCAGCCCGGCATACCCATGACAAATCGGATCGGCTTGATACGGGCAAGCACATATTTTATCAGAAGATAGGATAAACCGAAATCCACAAACATATTGAACAGAATGATGACGGAAGGATTCGTTGCGCCCATGAGGTTACAAATAACATATCTGGAAACGCCCATGGTCCAGCTGTTCAAAAGGTATATCTGGAGAGTCCAGGGACCGAAGCGGCCGAACAGGTCGTTGAAAGGCTTCCAGGCGGTAAAGAGAAAGCAGTCGGCGACAGCGACCAGGGCGACGACCACCCTCAGGACCGTGTAAGGCACGGCCCGCAGGGACTTCAGGGACAGAAGCGCGATCCACAGCGCGGTCAGGACTGCGGCCAGCGTGAAGATCACACCCGGTTTCGTCTGCTCTATCCGCTTTCTGATACTCGGATAGGAGCCTTTCAGGAGATACCCTGTATTGAAAAAGAAAAGACACTGCCTGATCCGATCCAGATCAAGATACTCAACCCGGTACGAGTTCGGGATCGGGATCACGGCCAGCAGAAACAGCGCGGTCTCCACGGCGGCTTTCCACTTCAGTCCCTTGTCCTGCAGTAAAGCCAAAGGAACGAAAATCACGTAAAACAGAAAGAGCGCGCGCAAAAACCATAGCTCGCCGCCGTTGAGGAGCATGGACAAAAGAGATTCGGAAATGGAGCGCGGCCGGTTAAAAAAGGATGCAAGCAGCGCCCGCGGCACCATGTCGATGAGGTTGAAAACGACGTACGGTATGCCGATGCGCATGACCTTCTTCCGGAGGTAGGAGCCGTAATTCCCATGATAGGAAAACAGAAGGCCGGAAAGGAGGAAAAACAGAAGAACATGGACGCTGCTGACAAAATTGAAGAGCCAATGGCTCCCCGGGTCCTCATGAAGGTTCACGGGATACAGGATGATCGCATGACCGAGGACGACCATAAACATGGCCAGACCTTTCAGCGCGTCGATCTCGCGATAGTATGTCTTTTCCTGCCGCATAGGTTTGTCCCTTCCTGTAATTCTCTTGCCCCGACAAATCGGAATTTGTCGAGGTGATTATATCACACCGAAAACTTCATATCAATCCGTCGAAAAAAGTGTCTCAAAAGCAAAAAAGTATCGACCGGTGTTTGCACTGGTCGATGAAGGCCCCACCGGGGCGTTCGGTTCTGATTTGATCATGATAAAAAATGGACTTGAAGGATGATCCAAGCATTCTCTTTTTGCACGGCAAAAAGAGAATAAAGGTGTCGACCAGTTTTTGAACTGGTCGACGTACAGCCCACCGGGCTGTACGATACTGATTCGATC
>JAFSJZ010000040.1 GCA_017449185.1 Oscillospiraceae bacterium | reverse complement strand
TGATCCTTATCGCCTTTGTTCTGCTGTATCTTGGCATCGCCAAGAAATTCGAGCCGCTGCTCCTGTGCGGCATCGCCTTCGGCTGCCTGCTGTCAAACCTGAGCTATTTCATAGGCATGGGCGAGAACGCGATGTACCACCCGGAGCTCTGGGCGGCCTTCCTCGATGAGACAAGCCCCTATTACCACAGCTACGGTACGATTATGGCCCATGCTGGCCTTCTCGACTTCTTCTACATCGGCGTCAAGGCCGGCATCTACCCCTCGCTGATCTTCATGGGCGTCGGCGCGATGACGGACTTCGGCCCGCTGCTGTCGAACCCCAAGAGCCTGCTGCTCGGCGCGGCGGCCCAGCTGGGCGTGTTCGTGGCCTTCTTCGGCGCGGTGCTACTGGGCTTCACCGGCCCGCAGGCGGCCTCCATCGGCATCATCGGCGGCGCGGACGGTCCTACGGCGATCTTCCTTACGACCAAATTGGCGCCCGAGCTTTTGGGCCCGATCGCGATCGCTGCATACTCCTACATGGCGCTGATCCCGATGATCCAGCCGCCCCTCATGAAGGCGCTGACCACCGAGAAGATGCGCGTGGTCAAGATGGAGCAGAGCCGCGAGGTCAGCAAGGCCGAGAAGATCGTCTTCCCGATCGTCGTCGCGACCTTCGTGATCCTGCTCCTGCCCTCCACCGCTCCGCTGATCGGCTGTCTGATGCTGGGCAACCTCTTCCGCGAGTGCGGCGTGACCGACCGTCTGTCCGACACGGCGCAGAACGCGCTGATGAACATCGTCACGATCTTCCTCGCGACCTCTGTGGGGGCGACGATGGTGGCGCAAAACTTCCTGAATTTCAACACCATCAAGATCATCATCCTGGGTCTCATCGCCTTCGGGATCTCCACCTGCGGCGGTCTGCTCGGCGGCATCATCATGTACAAGACCTCCGGCGGCCGCATCAACCCGCTGATCGGCTCGGCGGGCGTGTCCGCCGTGCCGATGGCCGCTCGTGTGAGCCAGGACGTCGGGCGCAAGTACAACAAGTCCAACTTCCTGCTGATGCACGCCATGGGCCCGAACGTGGCCGGCGTGATCGGCTCCGCCATTGCGGCGGGCTTCCTGCTCTCCGTCTTCGGGGGCTGAAGGATAAACACAGCGTCATGAAACGGGAACTCGTCTGACGAGTTCCCGTTTTGCTGTGATTGAACGAAGAGAGGGGACTACCCTTCCCCTCTCTTCGCTCTCCCCTTGCGCTCCGAGAGCTTTCCTCCGGATTGATCCTCCCTTTCAAAGGATCCTGTTTCCCGACGGGATCCATTTTCTTAACAATTTATAAAATTCTGTCAAAAGCCGTTGCATCGCGGCGAGAGGCGTACTATAGTTATCCCATCAAGTTCAAATGGAGGTGCGCCATGTCCGTATGTTCCAAGTGCGGGAATGTTCTTCCCGAAGAAGCCAAATTCTGCCCCGTCTGCGGCGCTCCTGTTGAGGCGGCCCCCGCCGCCGAGCCGGAGATCGTTGAGGCGGAGGTCGTCTCCGAAGAGACTGTCGAAACGGAGTCTTCCGCCTCCGGCTGGTATCAGAGCGCCGAGTCGCAGCAGCAGACTCCCCCGCCCGTCACGCCGGTTTCTGTCCCGACCAAGCCTTCGATCGGCAGGATCTTTGATTTCTACCGCAAGGCCTTCGCGGTGCTGGCCCAAAAGCCGATCAAGCTCTGGGGCCTGTCTCTGCTGTATCTGCTGATCGCTTCTCTGATCAGCTCGCTCGGCTCTCTCGTTCCGATCATTACTATCCCGATCGTCCTTGTACTCAGTCTCGGTTTCACGGGCGTGCTGCTCAAGGGTTATCACGGTGAGGATGTCAATACCAAGCAGCTTTTCCAGGCCTTCAAAAAAGAAGAGATCGTCCGCAACGGCGCCGGCATGTGTTGGATGGAGCTGTGGACGCTGATCTGGGGCTTCGTCCCGGTCATGAACGTGATCAAATACTACTCCTACAGCTTCACACCCTACATTTTGCTGACGGATAAGACTATCTCCGCCACCGAGTCGCTGAAAAAATCCATGCGTATGACCGACGGATACAAGGGCAAGCTCTTCGGCGCGGACATTCTGATCATTGTCTGCTATATCGTCGCCGCGATCGTGCTTGTTCTGCTCGGGCAGATCCCCTACATCGGCTGGATCTTTATGGTCGCGTTCTTTCTGGTCAATGTCGCGGTTTTTCTCTTTCTGCCCATCTTCATGGGGCTCGTCCACACGGCTTTCTTTGAAGAGATCCGCAAGGTACACGAGGAGTAATTCTTTCCCGACATAAAAAAGCAGCTTCGGCATCTGCCGAAGCTGCTTTTTTTAGAGCTTGCTGTTCAGCTTTTTGTAGATCCGTTCCACGAACCAAGGCTCCGTCGAGGCTTTGAGCGCCTCGTCGAGCGCGAACCAGCGCACCCCCGCGTTCTCTTCCTCGCAGACGCGCACTCTCTCGCTCTCGTCCGCCTCCAGCAGATAGGTCACGTTCATATGAAGGTGGCTCGGGACGTATTTCCCGCGCTTCTCGTGCCCGTCGACGGTCAGAACCTCCAGCGAGAAGATCTCTTCGCTGACCGGGCGCACATTTTGCAGTCCCGTCTCCTCCCGCGCTTCGCGCAGCGCGACGGCAAGCAGATCCTCTTCCCCGTCGGCGTGCCCGCCGGTCCAGGACCAGGAGTCGTAGATCCGGTGATAGACCATCACGACCTTTGTCCTTTCCGGGTTGACGATCCAGGCCGAGGCAGTCATATGCGCGATGCGGTTGTCGCGTGAAAAAGCGTCCCGGTTGTTTGCCAAAAAGTCCAGGATCACGGTCTTGTCCGCAGCCTCCTGCTCGCAGCAGGGGACGTACGCACGGATATCCTCGGCGATCTTCATTCCGCCACCGTATAGACGTCGCGGCGCAGATGCAGGAAGGTCGGCAGCTGGGCGCGCACCTCGTCTATCCGTCCCAGGTCAAGATCCGCAAAGAGGATCTGCTCGGTCTCGTCAGCCGCGGCGAGCGTAGTCCCGAAGGGGTCGATCACCATGGAATGGCCCCAGCACTCATAGTCGAAGCCCTCGTACCGTGCGGCCGAGGCGCCGACAAAAAACAGCTCGTTGTCCACGGCGCGGATCTTCAGCGTGTCCGCCCAGTGGGCAGGACCGGTGGCCATGTTGAACTGCGCCGGGAGAAAGATCACGCGCGCGCCGCGCACGGCCATCGCGCGGAAGAGCTCGGGGAAGCGCACGTCGAAGCAGATCGCCGCGCCCATTTTGCCGAACTCCGTATCAAAGACCGTGATCTCCTTGCCGGGCGTAAAGGTCTCAGACTCATGGAAGCGCATCCCCGGGATATCCACATCGAAAAGGTGCACCTTGCGGTGCTTTGCGATCTGTTTCCCCTCCCGGTCAAACACGTAGCAGCTGTTGTACAGTCTCTCCCCCTCCGTCTCGGGGACGGAGCCTCCGACGAGGTAGACCGCGTTTTCCCTTGCCCAGCCGGACATGGCCGCGACGGTCTTCTCCTGTCCCACGGCCGCAAAGCGGCGGAAATAGCGTTTCGCATACGGGCAGTTGAACATCTCCGGCAGTATGACGAAGTCGGCGCCGCCTTCGGCTGCGCGCCGCACGAAGTCTGCTGCTTTTTTCATAGTCTCCTCGGCATCCAGCTCCGTGCGGAGCTGACAGACGGCGATTTTGAGCGTGTCGTTCATAGCGTCTCCAGATAACTTGCGACGTCGAAGGCTTTTACCTTCTCGTCTTTTTTCAGATACAGCGGATGGTGCGGATGTCCTTTGGCGGAACACTTCCCGGCGCAGAGCCATTCCGCGCCGTACTCCCGGCCGAGGCGCACCATGTCGAGCACGCAGTCCTTCAGATACGGCCTCTTTTCGATGATCGTGCCCCAGGCCGCCCACACGGCCGGGCGCAGCGGGTCCTTCACGCCGCGGAGTATGTATTCAAAGGCGCGCATGTTTTCGCGGTGCAGACGCTCATTCATCTCTCTGTCCATGTCGTCGGGCCTTGTTGCCCGCTGGGCGTAGACGTTGAACATGATCCAGCTGTCGTATCCGTTATGCGCGGCGATGCGCGAGACGGATTTGAGCGTGTTGTCCAGATCGTCCGGCGCGGCAGTCGAGGGATTGATGCCGATGCAGATCAGCGGATCGTCCCCTCGCGTACCGAGAATATACCGGTATTCGGTATAGAAGTCCGGCACATAGATCCATCGGCCGCTGTCGTAATTCCCGTTCCGGCCGGAGGCGGCAAGCGCCTCGTCGAAGGAGAGAAGCTCGATGGTCTGGCTCGCGCCCTGTGGGATGTGCATCTCACCAGCTCCTTACAGCAAAAGCAGATAAAACGTGATCGGCAGCGTGATCATGGACAGGACGGTGGTCAGCAGGATGCCCTCCGACGGGAATTCACCGTCCCTGCCGTTCTGCAGGCTCAGCGCGGTCACGAGTATCGCGCTCGGCGTGGCCGCCGTGATGACCATGATGTTTCTCAGCATTTCATCCGCTCCGCATAGTTTCATCACGAAAAACATGATGATCGGCGCGAGCAGAAAACGCTCGGCGATCAGAAAAAGCATGTTTTTATCGCGGATCGCCTTTTTGAACTGCACGTTGCCGAGTGAGGAGCCCACCAGCAGCATGGATAGCGGCACCGTCGCGGCGGAGATCGACGAGAGGATGCCCCGAACCGCGGATGGGACGGGCACGCGAAGCAGGAACAGGAGCGTCGCCGCGACGGTGGCCACCAGCGGTGTAGAGAGGATATCCCTGAGCCGGAAGCCGCCCTCGGCGCTGCCGCGCAGACGCGCGATGCCATAGGTGAAGAGGATCACGTTGAAGGGGATACAGCCGAGAGCGACGATAAACGCGCCCTTGGCGCCGTACACCGTTTCCACAACAGGCAGCGTAACGAAGAGCGTATTCACCGAGCTCATCAGCAGCTCGAGCTGCGGCGCCTTCTCCTTATCGACCGGCAGAATGTGTACCACGATCGCGGAGATCACATAAATCAGAACATATGCTCCGCACTGGAAGAGCATGATCCTGCCGAATTCCTGCGCCGTGAGGCTCGATGCGTCCATGGAGATGACCGAGGTGAAAATCGACGCCACCAGAAAGACGTTGATGACGAGCCAGGTCAGGCCGCGGTTGAAATCCGCCTTGAGGAGTTTCTTTTTTGCCCCGAACATGCCGATCAGCATCACGATCACGAACAGGGCGAGCTTGGACAAAAGTGCGGACATCTGCATACGAAAAACCCCTATATCTTCAGAATCAGCTTGGCAACGTAAATATAGATCAGCAGCGACACGGCGTCGGTCATCGTGGAGATCAGCGGATTGGCCATGACTGCCGGATCAACGCCGATTTTCTCCGCCGCGATCGGCAGAAAGCTGCCGACGACCTTGGCAAACATGACGATAAAGAGGATCGAGAGACTGACCGTGGCGGCGACCGGAACGGTGACGGCCGGATTGTTCAGCAGTCTTCCGTCCACCAGCAGCATCTTGCCGAAGTTGACGACGCTCAGCGTCAGGCCGCAGAGGAAGGCTACGCGCCATTCCTTCCACATAACGCGCAAAACATCGCGGGGCTCGACTTCGCCGAGCGAAAGGCTGCGGATCACGGCGGTGGAAGCCTGCGCGCCGGAGTTTCCGCCCGTTCCCATCAGCATCGGGATAAAGGCGACGAGCACCGCCTGCACGGCAAGCATACCCTCAAACCTGGTCAGGATCATGCTGGTAAAGGTGGCCGAGAGCATCAGGAACAGCAGCCAGGGGACGCGGTTGCGCCACATCTCGGTGATGCCGGTGCGCAGATAGGGCTTGTCGGACGGCGTCATACCGGCCATCAGCTGGATGTCCTCGGTGGCCTCCTGTTCCATGACGTCGATGATATCGTCGACCGTGACGATTCCGACAAGGCGGTTTTCCTTGTCCACGACCGGCAGCGCCATCAGGTCATAGTCCGAGAACTTTTCGGAAACGCTCTCCTGGTCCTCGGTCGTGACGGCGTAGATGACGTTGCGGTCCATCAGATCTTCGATGATCGCGTCGGGATCGGCCAGCAGCAGATCCTTGACCGTGACGATGCCCTCGAGCTTGCGGTGCGCGGAGGTAACAAAGCAGATATAGATGGTCTCCTTGTCCTCGCCGATGCGCCGGATGCGCGCGAAGGCTTCCTTCACGCTCATGTATTTTTTCAGATCCACGAACTCTGCCGTCATGATCGAGCCGGCGGAGTTCTCGGGATAGTGCAGGTACTGGTTGATCAGGTTGCGCGTCTGAGGCGTCGCCGTGCGCATAACACGCTTGACGACGTTTGCGGGCAGCTCCTCCATGATGTCGACCGCGTCGTCGACATAGAGCTCTTCCACGATCCCGGCCAGTTCGGAGTCGGTGATCGAGTTGATGATCCGCTCCTGTTCCGGCGTCTCGAGGTTGGCAAACACCTCTGCCGCCCGTTCCTTGGACAGCAGGCGGAAGAGCATCGGCATGCGGTTGTCCTCGATCGAGGTAAGGAATTCGGCCACGTCGAATTCCTGCATCTCGTTCATGTGCTCGCGCAGCTGCTTCATGTTTCTGCTCTCGAGCAGCTCCATCAATTCGTCGTGGCGCTTGTCCACCAGGTCCTCGTATACGACGGGCTCTGTCCGCTGTTCTTCCTCTTCCAAGCTCTTCTCCCCCTTTCAAGGGCGGCGCGTTTCAAACGCCCAGATAGTGTTTCTGTTCGTCGCTGAGCGCGTCGATCGACACGCCCATGGCCCGCAGCTTGCGTCTTGCCACTTCTTCGTCCAGCTCGTGCGGGAATCTGATCAGATGCTTCGGCAGTTTTCCGCGGTTTTTCACCAGATACTCCACGCTCAGCGCCTGGACGGCGAAGCTCATGTCCATGATCTCAGCCGGATGGCCGTCGGCGGCGGCCAGATTGACGAGCCGTCCCTCGGCAATCGTGAAGACCGTTCTGCCGTTCGGCAGCACATAGCCCTGAATGTTATGCCTTGCCTCGTATTTCTTTACGGCCAGTTTTTCGAGAGCGGCCATGTCGACCTCGACGTCAAAATGCCCGGCGTTGGAGAGGATCGCCCCGTCTTTGAGCTTGTCGAAATGCCCGGCCGTGATGACGCCGCTGCAGCCGGTGACCGTGATGAAAAGATCGCCGATCCCGGCGGCCTCGTCCATGGGCATGACCTCATAGCCGTCCATCACGGCCTCGAGCGCACGGATCGGATCGGTCTCGGTCACGATGACCTTGGCGCCGAGGCCCTTGGCCCGCATGGACACGCCCTTGCCGCACCAGCCGTAACCGGATACGACGACGTGCTTGCCCGCGACGACAAGGTTCGTCGTGCGCATGATGCCGTCCCAAACGGACTGACCGGTACCGTAGCGGTTGTCGAACATGTGCTTGCAGTCGGCCTCGTTGACCATCATCATCGGAAAGCGCAGCTTCTCTTCCCGCGCCATGACCATCAGGCGATGAATGCCGGTAGTCGTCTCTTCACAGCCGCCGATGACCTGCGGGATGAGCTCTGTATACTTCGTGTGCATCAGGTTCACAAGGTCTCCGCCGTCGTCGATGATGATGTTCGGCGCGCATTCGAGCACGCTGCACAGGCAGGTCTCGTATTCCTCCATCGTGCAGCCGTAGTACGCAAAAACGTTCATCCCGCCCGCGGCGAGAGCGGCGGCCACGTCGTCCTGTGTCGAGAGCGGGTTGGAACCGGTGACGTACATCTCCGCTCCTCCCATCTCCAGCACGCGGCAGAGATAGGCCGTCTTTGCCTCCAGGTGAACGGAGAGCGCCACGCGCAGGCCCTCGAAAGGCCTTGTCTTCCTGAAGTCCTCTCCCAGCGCGCGCAGCACGGGCATGTTGCGCTCTACCCAGTTGATCTTGAGCTCGCCCGAGGGCGCAAGCGTGATATCTGCGATTCGGCTCATACGATCGGTCTCCTCCCATGTCTTTTACAGTTCATTTTATCACGGCTTTGATGCAATCGCAAGGATTTCCGAGCGAATTTGCGTTCCGTCCCGTTCTTTCGCGCCTCTTGTTTGATGCGGCATTTTCCCGCTTTTCCCTTATGGAACTTATCGGAAAAGACAGCACCGTCCGACGCGCTTCTTCGAATTACATAATTATAATCATAATCACCTTATGTAAACTTTGGAGGGGAAAAGATGAGGATGGATGATCATGGAGCGGCGGGCGTGCTCGCACGCTTTGCCGCACGGACCGGGGCCGGAGGAACATGGCGGATGCTTTTGCGCTGCGCCGTCGTGCTGCTCCTGTCCTTCGTGCTCTCGCTCGTACGCACGCGCAGCGCTCCCTCGCCCTTCGGAGCGGCGTTCGTTGCCGCGGTCGGGACAGGCTGGGGCGGCGTCTCGGCGCTGCTCGGCTCCGTGGGCGGTTATCTTTTTGCCGGCGGCCTCGGCGGCGGGATCCGATATATGGCCGCCTCCGTGCTGATCTATACCACAGCCTTCGTTTTTCAGGAGTTTTCCTTTTCCCGCGGCAGTTTTTTCATGCCCTTTGTGTCCGCCGCCGTCACCGCGCTGACTGCCTTTCTCGGGAGCTTTTCTTTCTCGTCGGCGGAGGTGCCGGATCTTGCCGCGCTTGTGCTGGAGACGACGCTTGCCTTTTCCGGCGCTTATTTCTTCCGCTGCGCTCTGCAGAAGGACGACGACTGCAGTCAGAGCGCCGAGATCCGCCGCAGCGTTTCCGTCACGGTGCTGAGCGCCTGCGTGCTGATGAGCTTCTCTCCGCTGCGGCTTTTCAAGGTCGTCTCCGTCGGCCGTACGCTCTCGCTGATTGTGTTGATGGCCTCGGCGCTCAAAGGAGGCATGCTCACCGGCGCGGCGGCCGGAACGGTGCTCGGCATCGCCATGGATCTCGCGGCGGACGGCGCGGGTTATTTTGTAATGTCCTATGCTTTCTCCGGGCTTCTCTCCGGTGTGTTCAGCCGTCACAGCCGTCTCGTTTTCACGCTGAGCTTTGTTCTGGCCTCGGCGCTCGTCGCCGCGGGCGTGTGGACGGCGGAGCTGTCCACCGCTTCTCTGTATGAGACCTTTGTCGCCTCAGTCATTTTTATTCTTCTTCCGGGCCGCTTTCTCGGCTCGATCGGCATGCTGCTGCATGAGGGAGAGCGCGGCAGCGGAGAACGGGATCTGCGCCGCTTTGTCGCAGGCAGAGTGCGCGATCTCTCCGAGGCCTACGGCGAGCTCTACGGGATCGTGGAGCAAGGTCTGTCTGAGAACGTCAACGACGAAAACATCGCCATCGTGTTCGACCGTGCCGCAGACCGTGTCTGCACGCGCTGCGTGAACAAGAACCGCTGCTGGAACGCCGAGTACATCGACACGCTCTCCGCGCTCAACGACGCGACGCAGGCCATGCGTGCGAACGGCTTCCTCACGCAGAACGATATTCCCGGCTTTTTTCGGACGCGCTGTACGGATACCGGCGTCTTTGTCGCCGCGGTGAACGGTGAACTGCGCGCGCTGAACTATCGCCGCGAGCTCAAATCGCGGCTGCGTGAAAACCGTGCGGTGGCCTGGGGGCAGTATGCGGATATCTCGCGTCTGCTCGGCGCCGTGGCGGACGAGCTCGGCAGCGTCAACGGAGCGGATCTGCTCGCCGAGCAGCGTCTTTCGCGTTATCTCAAATCGATCGGCATCGACGCGGAGGTATCCGTTTATCGCGACGCGCGCGGACGGATGCGCGCTACCATGGAGAGCGGCAGTCTCTCACCCCTGCTGGGCGATCCCTGTTATCTCGACGCGCTCTCGCAGGTTCTCGGCGTTCGCGTCTGTCTGCCTCAGGGCGCGCAGCCTTCGGACGCACGCCTGACGGTGCTCGAGGCCGAGCCTCTGGCCGTCTCGGTCGGGATCGCGGCGCTGAAAAAGCGCGGCGAGCGCGTGAGCGGCGATCGCGGCAGCTATTTCAAAACCGACGCGGGCGTTCTGTGCGTCATTCTTTCCGACGGAATGGGAACGGGAGACGAGGCGGCGCGGGACAGCGCGCAGGTCGTGGCGATCCTTGAGAAATTCCTGCGCTCCGGCGCCGACGGCGCGGACGCAATGAAACTGCTCAACTCTGCGCTGCTGCTGCGCGACAATGAGAATTGGGGCTTTGCGACAGTCGATCTCATGTGCATCGACCTCTTTTCCGGCGAAACCTGTTTCTATAAATACGGCGCCGCGCCGTCTTACGTCTGCAGCGGAAAAAGCGTACGCAGCATCCGGGGCGAAGCTCTGGCCGCCGGTCTGAGCCTCGGAGGCGGCAGCGCGCCGGACGTCGTGCGCATGAAGCTCTCTCCCGGCTGCACGGCCCTTATCGCCTCGGACGGCGTAATCCCGGACGGAGACGACGACTGGATCCGGACGGTCCTGCTGCGCGGCAGCGAGGACATGAAGGCCCTGGCCAAGAGCGCTCTGCGCGAGGCCGAGCGTCTCTACGGCGGCAGCGACGATATGACGGTTGTCACCGTGCGTGTTGAGGAACGGGCATGACCGAACGTCTCACATGCTCGCTTCGGAGCTTTTGGGGCTCGTTCTCGGCGCGGCGAGGCAAGAATACACGCGCCGGCGGCGCGGAAAAGGAGGTGATCCGTGGCAGCGCGGGGAACGTGATCATCGTAAAGTCACCGAATACCGAGTATTTCAAGGAGGCAATATTCATACTTTGCGATGATCTCCTCACCCGCCGAGGCGTCAGCCGGCAGCAGCTTTTGGATGAGGCGCGCCGCGCGGCGGCGGATTACTGTTCCTCTCTCGTTCCTCGGCGCGACCTGAGCTTCTGGCTGTATCTTCTCTTTTTCCTGCTCGGCGCGCTGTCCGTCCTTATCGTCCTCACGCTGATGAAGCTGCTGTAACATAAAAGATCCGGGAGCTCTCTCCCGGATCTTTTATTATGTCAACCGTATTCATTTGCTGTAGAACATCGAGACATATTCCTCCAGCGTGATCTCCAGCTCAAAGATCTGCTTGGCGGCGGACTGTCCGACATAACGATAGTGCGCCGGATCGAAGGAATGTCCCGTGATGGTTTCCTTTCCCTCGGGATAGCGAAGGATAAAGCCGTACTCCCAGGCGTTTGCGGAGAGCCATTCCTGCATGCGCGCCTGTTTTTCCGCGTCCTCCTCTTCGTCGGCAAGGTCAACCGCAAGACCGAGCTGATGCTCGCTGTGCCCGGGCAGATCGATCTGCTTCGCGGCCAGCGTTTTTGCGCTCTCGGCGTCGCTGCCCTGCTCCATCAAGCGCTCGACGAGGGCGTTGAAGAGCTCTCTTTGTTCGCTGGCGCTGCGATAGGCCGCCGTGACCCTCGGCGCGAAGCCCGCGGAGCGGCAGTATTCAAGCAGCTGTTCCAGATCGGAGAGACAGCGCTCGTCCACCATATGCTCGTCGTCGATAAAGGCGAGGGTCTGTTCGCGATCCTCCGGCGCAGCGTTCTCCGTATCGACAAGCGTCAGCAGCGTCGTGCTGTTTCGTCTGCCGAGCCAGCCCTCGATCCTTGCCAGGAAGAACAGAGAGGTGATCAATGCGACGAGAGAGAGCGACATGGCGATCAGCAGGATCCATTTTCTGCGCTTTTCTTTTTCTGTTTCCGGCGTCGCCGTACTGTGCTCCATTCGCATCCCCTCCTTTCTCAAACGAGACCACGGCTGTGGATAAAGACGCATTTGGGAGGAAAATGTTTCGTCAGAACAGACAAGAAAGTTTTTCCTCTGAGCATACTATACACCATCCCGCCCTTTTTTTACAGCGGGACGGCTCGGTCTTAAGGATTTTTCAGATTTCACGGGGCGGATATCATGCAGCCGCCGCGGGCAAATCACCCGCGGCGCTGTCGTTTTTCAGATTTTTTCGTCGAATTTATAACTGATATCCTTCACGAAATTCAGCCGCGGTTCCTTTCCCGACGCGATGCGGGAGATGGCGGGAATCATGCGTACGACGGCCAGAACCGCGACAAAGAAGCACAGCTTCACCGCCAGATCGCTGTCCACGACAAGCACGCCTATCGCCGCCAGCGCGACCGCGCCTGCAAGCGTTCCGAGCGAGAGATACCGCGTCAGAACGCTTACCAATGCCGCGGCAAGGAGCACCGCCGCGCCGAGAGAGGCGCTGACGAACATCGCGCCGATACCGATGGCGGCTGTGGCATAGCCCCCCTGAAAGCCGTACATGGACGGGAACATCCGTCCAAGTATCAGACAGAAGAAGGCCAGCGCACGTCCCACCTCCGCGTTGCCTCCGGAGGAAAAGAGGATCCCTCCCAGGATCATGGGGACCGCGTCCTTGACAAGCTCCACCAGCGCAAGCTTGATAAAGCCCTTCACGCCGTAAACACGTCTGAAGTTCGAGAGCCAGGCGCTGCCGCGCCCGAGCCGGCGCAGATTTGTCCGGAAAACAAAGCGGGAGGCGATCAGCATCGTGCTCAGGCTGCCGAAAAGATAGGCGATCGCCGCCGTGAGGATACTGAAGATCCAATATTTCATTCCTTATCCCCTTTCTGGCGGATCACGATGCGCACAGGCGTACCCTCCAGGCCGAACACGCCGCGGATCTGGTTTTCGATATAGCGCTGATAAGAAAAATGGAACAGCTCGCGCGAGTTGCAGAAGATGACGAAGTTGGGCGGCTTCACGCCGGTCTGCGTCATATAGTAAATCTTCAGACGACGGCCCTTGTCTGTGGGCGGCTGCACACGCGCCTGCGCGTCGGCGAGCACGTCGTTGAGCATCCCCGTGGAGATGCGCATGCTGCTCTGGTCGTTGACGAAATTGATCAGCTCAAAGAGTCTGTCGGTGCGCTGACCGGTCGCGGCTGAGATAAACAGGATCGGCGCGTAGCTCATAAAGCTGAGGTCGCGCATGATGTCCTTGCGCATCTTCTCCATCGTGCCGGTCTCTTTTTCCACCAGATCCCATTTGTTTACGACGATGATGCTGGCCTTTCCGGCCTCGTGCGCCAGCCCCGCGATCTTGGTGTCCTGGTCGGTCACCCCGTCGCGCGCATCCAGCATGATCACGCACACGTCGGCCCGCTCGATAGCGAGCTGCGCGCGCATGACCGAGAACTTCTCCACCCGCTCGTCCACCTTGGATTTGCGGCGGATACCCGCAGTGTCGATAAAGACGTACTTGCCCTTATCGTTCTCAAAAGGCGTGTCCACGGCGTCGCGCGTCGTACCCGCCATATCGCTGACGATCACACGCTTCTCGCCCAGAATGCGGTTGATGAGCGAAGATTTGCCGACGTTCGGCTTGCCGATGACGGCCACCTTGATGCTGTCGTCCTCCTGCTCTTCTTCCTCCTGCGGCGGGAAATAAGCCAGACAGGCGTCGAGCAGCTCGCCCGTGCCGTGGCCGTGGACGGCCGAGACGGCGATCGGATCGCCGAGGCCGAGCTCGTAGAACTCATAAAGCGCCGGGTCCTCCGCGCCGGTGGAGTCGGCCTTGTTCACAGCCAGCACGACCGGCTTGCGCGAACGCAGCAGCATGTTCGCCACGTCCTTGTCCGCAGCTGTCACGCCGGTGCGGATGTCCGCCACCAGCACGATCACGTCCGCGGCGTTAATGGCGATCTGCGCCTGCTCGCGCATGAACAGCAAAATCTCGCTGTCGGTCGACGGCTCGATGCCGCCGGTGTCCACCATATCGAATTTTCTGCCGCACCACTCGCACTCGGCGTAAAGCCGGTCGCGGGTGACGCCGGGGGTGTCCTCCACGATGGAGAGGCGTTTTCCCACCAGACGGTTGAAGAGCATCGACTTGCCCACATTGGGCCGTCCGACGATCGCAACCAGAGGCTTTGGCATGATCCTCTCCCTCCTTATCCGTTTTGATTGTATCGATAGTATTCCTCATCTCCGCCCGTGCGCGGCTCACGCAGAGCGGGCAGCTCGCCCGCCATGGCGTCGAAGAGGGCAAAGCCGTCCTGCTCGACGGGCAGGATCGGTACCCCGAGCGCCTCGGAGGCCTCGGAGAGCTTCACGTCGTCGAGGAAATCCATCTCCTCGCGGCGGATCATGTTCTGGGAAATGAGCAGCCTTTTCCCGAGGTCTTTGCCTCTGAGCTGCGCGATCAGATCGTTGCCGGTGATGAGACCCGAGACGTTGATGCTGCGGCCGAAAAAGTCGTTCTCGATCGCATAGACCTTCCCGCTCAGCTCCGGATATTTGTCTGCGGCAAGCGCGACGAGCTTTTCAAATACCGGCGCGACCGAAGTCCCGCAGGCGATGGAGAATTCTACGCCGTCCACGCCGTCCGACAACTGCAGCGCGGAGCGGAATTCTCTTTCGAGCAGGCGGATCATCCCCACGCCGTTTTCCAGCTGCGTGTGTTCCTCGTAAAACTCGTCCTCCGGAAGCTCGATCCCGGCTTTGAGATACATCTCGTCGCCGCAGAAGAAGATGCGCGTGCCGTACTTTTCGAGACAGAGGTCACCGAAGTCCGTGACCTGTTTGATGGTCTCGGCTGCGTGCTCCGGTGTAAAAGGCGTGAGGGGGTAAAGCCCCTCGCGGAACTTTGTCAGCCCCACAGGCACGATGGATACGCTGTGCACACCGGGATACATCTCCTCAAGATCGCGCATCGTGCGATCCAGCGCCGCGCCGTCGTTGAGGCCCGGGCAACAGACGATCTGGCAGTTCATCACAACGCCGCTCTTTGCGAAACGGCGCATGATCCCGATACTTTCTCCCGCGCGCGGATTGCGCAGCATCCTGGAGCGGAGCTCCGGGTCCGTCGTATGCACGGAGACGTTGATGGGGCTGATGTGAAGGTCGATGATGCGCTGGATCTCGCGTTTGGAGAGGTTCGTGAGCGTGATGTAATTGCCCAGAAGAAAGCTCAGCCGCGCGTCATCGTCCTTGAAGTACATCGTCGGACGCATGCCCGGCGGGAGCTGGTCGATAAAACAGAAAACGCAGTTGTTGGCGCAGGAGCGCGCCCGATCCATGAGATAACTCTCAAACTCGAGGCCGAGGTCTCCACCCTCGTCCTTGCGGACGCGGACGCTGTACTCCGTCCCGTCGGGGCGGCGGAGCACGACTGTGAGACGGCGGTCGTAGGCGAAGAACTTATAGTCCAGCACGTCCACGATCCGATTGCCGTTGATCGTCAGCAGGCAGTCTCCGACCGCGGTTTTCCCGCACAGCGGGCTGTCTGCGTCTATGGATTTGATCCGGTTTTCCGTTTTGTTCACCCCGCTTCCCTAAACGAAAGGAGGAAAGGGTACACCCTCTCCTCCTTCAGTTCTTACTTGCTTTCCTCAACATTGATGACCGTACGGCCCTTGTACTGGCCGCAGGCCTTGCACACACGATGAGGCATGCAGAGTGCGCCGCAGTTGGGGCACTTAACGATGCTGGGGGGCGTGAGCTTCCAGGTGGAAGAACGTCTCTTGTCGCGTCTCTGGCGCGATACCTTTCCCTTCGGGACTGCCATGTTGACACCTCCTGATGCAGCTGTTTTGAGCAGCTATTTATAATTCGCCGGGGTCTTTATCCAAAAGCTGCTCAAGCACAGCAAATCTTGGATCCGTTTCTTTTCCGCAGCCGCAGGGGCCGAGATTGAGATTTCTTCCGCACTTCGGGCAAAGGCCCCTGCAATCCTCCCGGCAGAGGAACTTGGTATCCATGTCCAGGATGAAAAGCGTGGAGAGGATCTCGCCCAGGTCGATCTCGTCGCCGTCAAGAAAAAACAGCTCGGGATCGTCGGCGTTGTCGTCGTTTTGCTCGACGATGACTGCGGAGAGCGGCGTGAGCTTTTCTGTTTCAAACTCGCCCGCGCAGCGATCACAGACACAGAGCATGTCCGTTCGGATCTCGCCCTCGAGCCGGAGCACGCCCGCCTCGTTGAACACGCACCCCTGTGCATAAGGGGCGGAGACGTATCGCAGGACAGAGGGAAAATCCAGCCCCTCCGTCTCCAGTTCGCAGGCAAAATCCACACTGCTGCCGGGGATGGCGATGATCTCGCGCAGATTGAGTTTCATACAGCACCTCTCATGGCCGCACGCCTTGTCTCCGGGCACGGGATGCACGCGGGGACGTCAGCCTTGATATTATAGTTGAGACTTCGGGACTTGTCAACCATATTTTTGTATTGTATAATGCGAAAAACGAAACTTTTTTCCTTCGGATGGGCATAGCATGAAAGAGTTCTGTGTAAAAAAGAACGACGCGGGACAGCGGCTCGACCGTTTCGTCGGGAAAGCCGTTCCCCTGCTGCCGGAATCGCTGCTGCAGAAGTATATCCGTCTCAAGCGCATCAAGCTCAACGGACGCGGCGCCAAACGCGACACGCGGCTGAACGAGGGGGACGTGCTGCAACTCTATATCAACGACGAGTTTTTTGAAAAGCCGCGCGAGGAAAACGCCTATCTCAAGGTCGGCACGCCGCGCCTCGACATCGTATACGAGGACGAGAACATCCTGCTCGCGGACAAAAAACCCGGCGTCCTGTGCCACAGTGCGGGCGTATGGGATTACAACACGCTGATCGCCAACATCCAGGCCTATCTCGCCCAAAAGGGCGAATGGCGGCCGCGCGAGGAAAATGCCTTCGCCCCCGCGCTCTGCAACCGCATCGACCGAAACACCGGCGGCATTGTGATCGCGGCAAAGAGCGCCGAGGCGCTGCGCATCCTCAACGGCAAGATCCGCGACCGCGAGATCGAGAAATACTATCTCTGCGCCGTGCAGGGCAGTCCGAGGCCCGCGAGCGGCAGACTTGAAAATTATCTGTTCAAGGACGCGAGCCGCAATCAGGTTTACATAAAACAAAAAAGCGAGTCCGGCGCGCGCACCGCGATCACCGAATACCGCACGCTCGCCTCCTCCGGCGCGCTCTCGCTTCTCGAGTGCCGCCTGCTGACGGGACGTACGCATCAGATCCGCGCACAGATGGCCTGGGCGGGCTGGCCGCTGCTGGGAGACGGCAAATACGGCAGCGAGCGCTTCAACAAGGGCTTTGACGAAAAAGGCCAGGCGCTCTATTCCTATCGTCTTGTGTTCGATTTTCACACCGACGCGGGGATCCTGAACTATCTCAAGGGCCACGAGTTTCAGGTCGGGAAGATCGACTTCGTCGAAAAATACTTTCCTGAATACAAGATCAAATAAACGAAGGACCGGGCTCGCGGCGCGAGCCCGGTCCCTTTTTCTCTTTTTACTTATCCACTTTCTTTTTTGCCCGGCGGATCAGCCACGCCTGCAGCAGAAGCATAATGCCGAGGAGCACGGCGATGACGCCCATGCCGATAAAGGTCCAGCTCAGGCTGCGCGCCACAAAGCCGAGCAGCAGCAGCATCGGCGCGCCGAGCACGATCGCCCACAGATTCTGATAGATCAGGTTGTGCGAGGCGGGCGTCTCATAGAGCGGGTCGATCTCACGCAGCAGGATCACGCCCGTGCTGGCCGTGCCGGTCAGCATGCCATAGAGCGAGAGAAAGGCCTCGTCCGAATAGTCGGGGAAGAGTTTTTTGCAAATGCGGAAGTTATAGAAATAGGTCGCGGTCGCGCCGATCGCGCACAGCAGAATCAGCGGCACCCAGAACTCCTTGTAGCGGAAGGCGGAGAGATTGATCGCCGCGATCGAGGCCACGACCATGATGTCAAACATCGTGCCGGAGATGCGGTTGAGCATGAAGTTGTTGATATATTCGCGCTTCGCCACGCCCTTGGCCTTGAGTCTTTCCAGAAAGCTGCGCACAAGGATCGCGAAGACCGTGCCGATGAGGAAGTTGAAGCCCCAGATCAGCGGCTTGACCGTGTTGACGGCGAAGCCGCCCGCCCGGTCGAGCAGCACGGTCACGCCGGCCATCGCCGCATAGGCCAGGAAATAGGACACGAACACCAGACCGAGCTGAACGGACAGCTTGTCGAGAGACTCGGACAGCGGGATCTCGTCCTTGCCCGTCACCATCTCGGCGGAAAGGTCCTCGATCTCGTCTGCGTTTTCGATCTGCGCGCGCTTGTCGCCGCTGCGGCGCAGTTTGTTCAGATAGTACACGCCGCCGACGGAGGCGGAGACAAAGCCCATCGCCGCAATGGTCAGACCAAAGCTCGCACCGTTCTGAAAAGCGGGATAAGCGGTATAGTTCTGGTAGATGCTGCCCCAGTTATAGGCCTGCCCCGGCCCCTGGCCGTAGCCCATCGGGAGCAGCACGCCGCCCGCGGCGTAGCTGCCGATCAGATAGAACAGTACGACCGTGACGGCAAGGCCCAGCAGGGCCTGCAAAAGATACGAGCCGACGACCACCGTACTCGTGGCAAAGACGTCGCGCCGCGCCTTCTTGCCCTTGATCTTCTCCGTATGACGCAGCGCCATCGCCACGAAGCCCAGACCGAGGCCGTGGAAGGTCAGCGCCTCGAGAGTGGAGGTGGTGAACATCGAATGGCCGAAGATCGCCTTGAAGGCGGCGTCGGCCGCAAGCACCAGAAAGCCGCCCAGCACAGAGCTCGGGATCAGGCTGCGGCGCAGGAACGGGATCTGACGGCGCAGCGCGTTTGCCAGCAGCATCGCGCCGAAGAGGTTCGCCAGCGTGACGACGAAGGACCATACCTCAACGTCCCAGAAGCTCATTTGACCGGTCATGGATGAACACCTCGCACGAACAGATTCTTTTTAATATTTTAACCTTTTCGACAAAACTTGTCAATTAAAGATTCTACCAAACGCTCTTTCGCAGGACAAACATCGTCAGATAGTACAGCTCGCAGGCAGTGAGAAGGACATAGATCGCGATTCGCGCCCCTTTCTTCTCCCCCAGGCAGGCCAGAGACATCGGCAGCGGCAGCAGCACCGCCATATAGCGCGGCGCGCTCAGCAGCCAGGTCGCGCCGACGGAAACCGCGTAATAGACCATCGCCCACAGCGTATAGCTTGCCCGCAGTCTTTTTGCGCCGACGGTCAGAATCAGGAGGGATGCGTACAGCACGGCGAGGTTCGGTCCCCAGAGACCCATGAGCGCGTCTCGTCCGGCTCCGAGCGCATAGCGGATCTGATAGGCGGGCGTGCTGAAAAACAGGCCCAGCTCCTGAGACCAGTGCTCGCGCTGATAGATCATGAACTGAAACGGATTTCCCGCGACGAAATAGTTGATCAGGCAGTAGGCGCCGAAGCCCAGTGGGATCATCAACAGCGCGGCGAGGCCTCGCCAAGCTTTTTTACTTCCGTGCAGAAGCTCCGCGAGCATCTCCATGAACAGCGGCACGAACAGCAGCAGCCCCAGCGAGCGCGTGAAGGAAGCCAGCGCGCCGAGCCCTCCCGCGAGCAGCCATCTGTGCTTCCTTCCCAGATACAGGCAGGAGACGGAGAGAAGCAGAAACAGACTTTCGCTCATCGGCGCGACGAAGAAGAACGCGCCGGGCGTCAGGCACAGCAGGATCACGGCGCGCAGCGCGGTATCCTCCTCATGGTCGAGCAGGACAAGGCGATAGAAAACGCCCAGCGCGCCGCAGAAGGACAGGATCGAGACAAGCATGCCGGAGAGGATGTAGCTTCTTACGACCGTTTGGACGATCCGCACGGCGATGGGATAGCCCGGCAGAAACACAAGCTGCACCACACGGTCGACGCTCCCCTCTGAGAGATACCAGTCTTTCGCAATGCACAGATAGTGATAGGCGTCGGCGCATTTCCAGAATTGAAGGAAGCTCTCCGGCGTCAGATTGCGGTTTACATAACGCAATATCCCCCACGCGATCGTAAGATGCCCGAGGCAGGAGATCAGCCCGATGCCGATAATCCGGCGAAGCGGCAGTCCTTTTCTTTCCGGGTTGATCGTCTCCGGGCCGAACCAGAGGGAGAACCACGCCGGCACAAAATGCAGCCCCAGCGCGGCGAACAGCAGCAGGCAAAGCAGCGCCGCGGCAAACTCCGAGGCTGAGCCCGCATTTCCCTCGCCGATCCAGAACAGGAAAAGAAGCGCCAGCACGGTCAGACCGGCGGCGCAGATCGCCCTTTGCACTTTGGGGAATCGTTTTTCCAAAACAGGACTCCTTCATACGGAACAGGGGCGAGGCGTGCGGGCCTCGCCCCTGTTTTCAAAGCTCGCTGATGTGTTCCATGCCCTGGGAGATGATGGTGCGGACATGGTCGTCCGCAAGCGAGTAAAACACGCTCTTGCCCTCGCGCCGGCTCTTGACGAGCTTGCTGCGCTTGAGGATCCCAAGCTGGTGGGAGACGGCGGACTGCGTCATTCCCAGCGCCTCGGCCAGGTCGCAGACGCAGACCTCCGCCTCGAAGAGCACGAAGAGGATGCGGATGCGGGTGGAATCGCCGAAGACCTTGAAAAGCTCCGAGAGGTCCAGAAGCCTGTCCTCGTCCGGGAGCGTCTCTCTGACGAGGCGCAGCAGGTCCTCGTGGATCTCACGGCTCTCGCAGCATTCGGCATAGCGGTTCTCATCCATTTTCCTCACCTCTCGACGATAGTATACACCGCTTCATAATAAAAATCAAAGGGGCTTTCAGCGCTTTGAACGGGATCAGAACTCGATCTCGCAGTCGCTCTCAACCTTGCGGCAGTTTTTCAGCACCTTTTCCATCGTGGCCTTCACGTCGGCGCCCTCTTCGAATTCCACGCTCATTTTCTGCGTCATGAAATTGACGGTTGCGTCCGCCACGCCCTCGGTCTTCTTCGCGGCGTCCTCCATCTTCAGCGCGCAGGCGGCGCAGTCGACCTCGATCTTATAGCTCTTTTTCATCGTTTTGACCTCCATTTATTATTTCGCATGAACATACGTTCAATTGTTCAGTTGTTATTATACACCTTTCCTCCCGGAAGTCAAGTACTGCCTTTCAAAAGATTTATTGTTTTTCGATAAAATTTAGTTGACTTTCGATATAGTCTGTGCTATGCTCGGCTCGTGAACGAAAGGAGGCTCTATCATGCTTCGTATTTCCAAAAATGCCTCCGTCACGATCTCGCTGATCCTGACGGGCGTATTCTTCGCCGTTCTGGTTTTCTGTCTGTTCATCATGCCCGGCTTTGTCCGGCTCATCCTGCCCGTTTCACCGCAGACGATCATGCAGGGCGACACCGTGCTGATCACCGCCGTGGGATACTGCGTTCTCGCGCTCGCGATGCTGGCGGACTACCTTCTCTTCCGGCTTTTACTTCTTGTCCGCGCGGGCGAGGTCTTTTCTGCTCGCAGCGTCGCGCTGATCCGCGGCGTGAGCTGGTGCGCGATCGCCGTGAGTCTGCTCTTCCTGCTCATGGCGCGCTATTTTCTCATCGCGCTCGCCCTCGCCTTTACGGCCGTGCTGCTGGGGCTCTGTCTGCGCGTCGTGAAGAACGTCGTGGAGGAAGCCACGGCCATCAAGGCCGAGAACGACCTGACGGTCTGAGGTGGGCGTTATGATCGTGATCAATCTCGACGTGATGATGGCAAAGCGGAAGATGTCTCTCAGCGAGCTGTCGGAAAAAGTGGGCATCACGCTGGCCAATCTCTCGATCCTGAAAAACAACAAGGCGAAGGCCATCCGCTTTTCCACGCTCGACGCGATTTGCCGCGCGCTCGATTGCCGTGTGGAGGATATCCTCGAATTTCGGGAGGACGCATGATGGACGAATCAAGACCTCTCTCCCCTCCCGTCTGTTCCGGGACGCTTGACACTCCGCGCTCGGTTCCGCGCGGAAGTCGCGCCGCCTGGCTCTTTCTCGTACTGGGCTATTTCTTCTGCTGCGCCTTTCCGATGTCAAAAAGGCCTCTGCTCGCGATGTTGTTTTTGATCGTGCTCTACGCACTGAGCTATGCCTTTCTCCTGCGCGGATGCGTGCGCCTCGCTCTCGTGCAGAAGCTGGTGCTGCTCTCGGCTGCTCTGGCGCTGCTCCCGCCGCTGCTGTGGGCCGATACCGGCAACGCCTTCTTGTGCATCCTCTATGCGCTGACGGCTTATTGCTATCTGCTCTACGCCTCGACGGGGAACTGTCTGGAGGCGGGCTTGAGCGCCTTTGTCGGGACCGATCTTCTCCGCGCGCTCGTCGTTTTCCCCTTTTCCTCGTTTGGAAGGCTTTTCCCCTCGCTCGCCGCACATGGAAAAAAGGGTGTCGGAAAGTTGTTGCTCAAGATCCTGCTCGGGCTTCTGCTGGCCGTACTGCCCACGGCCGCGGCGCTGTCGCTGCTGTCCTATGACAGCGGCTTCCGCTCGATCGTCGACGAGCTTTTCCGCTTCAGCAGCGAAGACCTGTTCATCCAGCTCGCCCGCCTGCTCTTTACCCTGCCCGTCGCCATGTATTTCTTTGGGTTGTACGCCTCCTCCGTTTTGTGCTCGGCTGAGCGGGACGAGGCTGCCGACAGGGCCCGGGGACGCGCGGAGCGGCGGCACTTCGTTCCGCTCGTGACCGCCGCTGCGGCCGTAGTACCGCTGCTTTTAGTTTACATAATCTTTTTTGTCTCCCAGTGGGCGTATTACACCTCGGCCTTCACGGGTCTGCTCCCCGCGCATCTGAGCTACGCCGAATACGCGCGGGAGGGCTTTTTCCAGCTCTGCGCCGTGAGCTGCATCAACTTTTTCGCGGTGATCTGTTTGACCCGCTATGTTAGGCGGGAGGGCGAGGGCGTGCGTCGCGCGCTGTGCGTGATCCTCTCGGTCTTCACGCTCGTGTTGATCGCGACGGCCGTATCCAAGCTGCTGCTCTATATCCACCGTTACGGTCTCACCCCTGACCGTCTGTATGCCGCGTGGTTCATGCTTCTGCTCACGATCCTGTTCGTGATCGTGCTGCTTTCGCAGTTTTTCCCGCGTCTCAAGGCGCTGCCGCTGTGTCTCGCCTTCACGGTCACGCTCTATCTGCTGCTCGCGCTCTCCGGCCCCAACCGCCTAATCGCCCGATACAACGTCGAGCGTTTTCTGTCCGGTCAGACGCAGGAGATCGACATATATCTGCTCTCCTCGCTCGGAGACGACGCGATACCGGAAATGCTCCGGCTCGAGAGCAGCTGGGAAGAGAGCGACGAGCCGCGCGACGGACTGATGCGAAAGGCGCTACATTCCGCTCTTGAAAGACGCGCCGGATGGGAGACCGATTTCTGGAGAAAAACCCTCTCGACGCGGCGGGCGGACCGTATGCTCGCCGAGGCGGGCTATATCGGAACAGATTCGAATAGTTTGTAAGAAAATCCGGGACTGCCTTCGTTGAAGGCAGTCCCGGCCATTTATTATTGAAATTCAGCACTGTTTTATCAGACGGATATAGAACTCGACCGCGCGGCAGGCAGTCTCGAGGCGGATGCGCTCGTTGTTGCCGTGGATCGTGCCGCGCTCTTCTTTCGTCAGATCCATCGCCGAGAAGCGATAGACCCGATCGGAGATCCGGCCGTAATGACGGCTGTCGGAGCACTGCACCATCAGATACGGCGCGACGAGGCAGCCTTTCCAGGTGTCGGACACCGCCTTCGACACGCGCTCCCAGCCCGCGCAGTCCGTGCGGGAGATCCGGCTCGGCTCGAAGGAGTTGATCACGCGCAGCGACACCTTCTCGTCCCCGACGACGCCGCGGATCGTCTCGACCGCGCCGGCGACGCTGTCCATCGGATTGAGACGGAGATTGGCGACCATCGAGGCCGCGGGCGGGATGACGTTCGGCGCCTTACTGCCCTGCATCTGCGTGAAGGCCACGGTCGTGCGCAGCAGCGCATTGAGCTCTCCCCCGCTCTTTTTGCAGAGCAGGTCGAGCACCCATCCGAAGGCCCAGAGATTGGCAAAAATCATCCGGTAGACGAAGCTCGAGCGGCGGCCGAGCGTGTCGAACATCTCCAGCACCGGCTTGGTCAGGTGAGATTTGAAGGGCTTCGCCTCCACCCTTGTGCAAGCCCGGGAGAGCAGGCCCACGGGCGTGTGCGGCGCGGGTGCAGAGGCGTGACCGCCGCCGGAGGCGACGGAAAACTCAAGATTCAGCATGCCCTTCTCGGCGATGCCGATCAGGCCGCAGGGCGCGCTCACGCCCGGGAAAACGCCCTCCACGACCGCGCCGCCTTCGTCGACGACGAGCTCCGGCTCGACATCTTTCTCCGCAAAGTAATCCACGATATGCACCGCGCCGGGGCCGTTGACCTCTTCCCCGCCGGAGAAGGCGAAGTAGACGTCGTTCTGCGGGGTGAAGCCCTGCGCGATCAGGTTCTCGGCCGCGGAGAGGATGCCGTTGAAGGTCACCTTGGTGTCCAGCGTGCCGCGGCCCCACATCACGCCGTCACGGATGAGCGCCTCAAAGGGCGGGACGGCCCAGTTCTCTTCCTCGACAGGCACCACGTCGTAGTGCGCCATCAGCACAGCGGGCTTTCCGTCCTCTCTCCCCTTCCAGGTAAAGAGCAGGCCGCGGTCCGGCAGGCGGAGCAGCGGACAGGTCTTCGCCACATTCGGATAGAGCGTCGGCAGCAGCGAAACGAGCTTTTCGAATTCCGCGTCGTCCTCTTTCGCGTGATCGACGTTGGAGACCGTGCGGCATTTCACCAGCTCGCCGAGGGCGCGAATCGCCGCGTCGGTGTCAAAGCCGACTTCCTCCGCGCTTCGCTCCGGCTCCGACTGCGGGCGGAACAGCGCCGTGCGCACGAGAATGACCGCGAGCAGTGCGGCGAGCGCGAGCAAAAGGAGCCATCCGATCATCCCAGCACTCCTTTCTTATACAGGAGCCTCGACACGCCGAGCGTGAAGAGCACGCCCACCGGCACCATGATGCCGACCGTTGAGGCGTCGAGCGCGGGGACGGCGATGAACAGCACCAGCATCAGCAGCACGGGCGCGACGGCGATCTTCCAGTTTTTCGAGATAAACACGACGCCCAGCGCGCCGAAGAGCGAGGGCAGGATCTGCGCAAAGGCCGGAGCCAGCGCCGGGGAGTCCAGCAGCGGCGTGAGCGGCGTGATGAGAATGACGCCGAGGATGATGATGAGCGTCGTGACGATGCTCGAGACCGCGATCGCGATCGTCGAGATGATCTCGCCCTCCTCCGAACTGATGCTCACCTCCGCGCGCTCGAGCGCGTTGAGCGCAACCGGCAGCTTGAGGTTGGAGATGTTGCCCGTCACGAAGGACAGATACGAGCCGCCCGCGCCGAGCATCGGCACATAGGTCACAGTCTCGATCGCGCCGACGGTCCAGTACATCGGAGCTGTCGCGAGCAGGCCCACCAGAAAACCGTTCCAATCCGGCATCGTGTGATACAAAACGCCGATCACCACGGGGACGAGGATCAGGATCAGCGCGACGGAGAGGTTCCAGATGCGCCCGTCGCGGTGGACGGACTTGAAGTATTCGTTCATATTCATCCGTATATCCCCCTCTCAGCCCAGCGCGGCCGTCAGCGGGATCGCGGCGGCCATCCCGGCGATCAGGCTCAGCGGCAGGGCGTAATCCGCCAGCACACGCAGGCCCTTTTTCTTCGACGCGAGGCCCAGCACGGTCATCACCGCGGCGGCCACAAGCATCACCAGCACGGGCACGAGTCCGGCCGTAACGCCGCGGAAAACGCCGGAGAAATCACAGAAGACATAGCCGATAAAGGCCGAGATCATGCCGATGAACATCGAGGATGTAAAGATCTCGCCCCACTTTTTATCCCGCTTTTCCAGGTTGATCACGCCGTTGATGAGCTTCTCGCCGATCAGCGGCACCAGCCAGATGCCGGTCATGATGCTGACGGTCATCACGGAGGCGATCGTCACATACTGCTGCGCCGTCAGCGCGCTGACCTTGCCGAAGGTCAGACCCATCGCGCTCTCGGCGTTGGTCGCGGCGATCGTTTCATACGAGAGATTGCCCACCACACTCAGCCGCAGCCAGGGCAGCGGTACGCCGAGATCCTTCGAGAGCGTGATCACGCTGATCACGATGGCGATCGCCGGGGCGATCGTGAAGACCGCGGCGGTGCGCGCCGTGCGTTTTAGCTTTTGCGGGTCCATGCCGACCGCGACGCCGCGACGCCAGGCTTTCACGAGGAAATAGACCGACTGCGCCAGCACGACCGCTACGGCGAGGCCCGCCACGACGAACAGCACGGGGCTGTTGACGTTGAAGCTCATTCCCATACCCCCTTTTGCTTTATTTGTATAATAATTTACCGCGCAAAAGATTGCAAGTTTTTTCTTCATTCGCGCAAAAAAACAGGCCTGTGAAAACCTCGTTTTCACAGGCCTGTTGTGTGTGGTATCGCTCTTCCCGTCTTTACGGCGCGGGAGTCGGGGCGACGGCCTCCGCATGGGCGGGATTACCCGGCCAGAGCGGCGTGTCGAAGGACAGACAGTTCACGCGGAAATTGTCTGGAGTCGTCGGTTCTCCGACGCAGAAAAAAGCGATCAAATGATCGCAGAAGGTGTCTCCGTAACGGCATTCGCCGAACTCTTCGAGCGAGGCGTCGGCGACGCGCTGACGGAAGGCATCGATCCCGTTCGTCTCATAGAAGTTTTCATTCTGGAAGGAATTGACGAACTCCGTTTCCGTCCAGAGGTGGAAGGCTCTGTCGCCCGCATAGACTGCCAGCGGATACTGTATCCTTTGCGACAGCTCCGTCCAGTTGCCCTCGTAGATCAAAAGCTGGATCTCTCTGGCGAACAGCATCATGGGGCTGCCCGGGTCATAGGAATGAGCCGCTTCCTGAGAGTAAGGATTTTCCAGCTCGGCGATCGAGTCGGGCGTGGCCTGATCCACAAGCTGTTTCCACTCCTGCGAAGCCTCTTCCGCCGACGCTCTCGACAGCGGATCGACCGGCTTTCCGTCCGCATCGATATCGTACTGCGCTCCGACCAGCGCCAGGCCGTCCCAGCTGACCGCGCCGCAGCCGTTGAAAAACAGCGCGGGCGAGGGCACGTCGCGCACGACGCAGCCGGAAAATGAGAGCCCCTCTGTCCGTTCAAAGTTGCCAGCGCCCTGCGAGCACTCATAGATCTCAGTCCCGGTGACCTGCATCTCTTTACAGCCGCGCGTCTGCAGCCCGAGGATGCCGCAGCCGAAGAGGCGGCAGCGCTCGACAAGGACGCCCGTGCAGTTCTCGAACAGGAGCACCCCGCCCGAGCAGGCGCCGGGCTCCTTCGTGTGGCCCGCAGTGAAGCCGGAGAGCGTGATATCCTCGCAGTCGACAAAGCTCAGCACGTCGGCGTAGCGCGGAACGGCGGAGACCGTCGTGGCGCTGGGCGAATTCGCGGCGGCCCGGATCGTAAGGCCTTTCACGTCCTTGATGACCAGCCCCGGTCCGTCGAAGTTCTGCTTCCAGTAGTAAAACTCTCCGCCCTTTGAGCCGTAGTTGGCCGCGGTCGAGAGGTCGAAAAGCTCTCCGTCCAGCACGACCGTGCGCGCGGGTCCGATGGCCTTTATGAACTCGTCCGCCGTCGAAACGCGGATCTCCTCCCCGACCGGGACGGCGGCAGCCTGTTCGGGCTGCACGGGCGGGAAGACGCTTTTGGGGTCGATCTTTTCGAGCGTCATCGCCTCGAGCGCGGCGTCGGAGAGCGTTTCGCCGTTCCGGTCGACGATGTCGAACTCGCGGCTCAATGTCCAAAGCGGCTTTTGGCCGGGTTCCCAGGCGCTGTTGTCACGGAAGGCGCAGCCCTCCACCACGCCGGGGTACTGCTCAAAATTGAACACGGCGGATTCGAAGCGGTTGTCATGCACGTCGTTTGACAGGAAGAAAGTGTTTTTCGTATAGGCGCTCATCAGCAGGTACTGTGCGGCGTTTTCATACGCGCTGTTGCCGCTGACGACGAAGCCGTCGGTGTTGGCCGCGCAGAAGAGTGCAACCGCGGAGCCCTGCCCCTCGCGCACGCCGTGGCGGTAGACCTCGTTGTCCGTCACGCGCACATTTCGGCAGCGCGAGACGCTGACGGCGAAGCTGCTGCATTCGTAAATATGGCAGTCCGCAACGCTCAGATCGTGGCAGTCGGCGGCAGACACGCCCACCGTGCCGCAGCCGTAGAGGCCGCAGTAGAGCAGCGAGATGTCGCCGCAGTCCTCCAGCGCGACCACGCCGCCGCGGCAGAAGCCCGGCTCGCTCGTGTGGCCCACGGTCAGCTCGGAGAGCGTGAGACCGTCGCAGCCCACGAATTTCAGCACGTTGGCATAGCGCGGAACGGCGGAGATCGTCGTTTTCTCGCTGCCTGAGCCGAAGATGCCGAGGTTTTCGGCGTTGCGGATGACCAGCTCATAGCCGGGCTTGCCCTGCGTATTCTCCACGAGCGTCCAGGAATAATAGGGGTTGTCGCTCTCTCCGCCATAGTCAGACGCGGTCGAGAGATCGTACTCTCCTTCGTCCAGAAGGATAAGCGTGTTCGGCGCGATGGCCGCAAGCAATTCGTCGACGCTGCTCACCCGGAGGGCGTCGGTAGGATCGGGAACGCTGTTCGCATCCCCCTTTCCCGCCGCGGGACCCGCGGCCAGCCCGCAGCCCGCGAGCAGCGCGAGCGTCAGCACAGCGGCGATCACGCGCGCTGCGCTTTTCTTATAATTCATGATCTGCTCCAATCTTTCTTTCAGGTTTTTCTTTTCCGTTGAAAAGGTCGTGGCGACGACGCCGGCGGGGAGCGCGCCGGAGGCCGCCGTATTCAGAAGTGTGTTGCCGTAGGATTGCTTTTCCGCGCGCGACATGCCGCGCAGCAGCGTCTCGTCGCAGCTGAGCTCACAGGCGCGGCCGATCTCGCGGCGGATCATCCAGCTCAGAGGGTTGAACCAATGCGCGCTGAGAATGACCACGGCCAGCCACTTGTACAGGGGATCGCGGCGGCGGAAATGTGTCAGCTCATGGCGCAGGATATTGCCGAGCTGCTCGGCGTCATAATCCCGCTGCGGCAGGACGATCTTCGGCGAAAAGATCCCGTACATCAAAGGCGTCCTTACCGTGCGGTCACACCATAGCGCGGGCTTTTTGCCCGGAAGCGAGGCATAGACCGTTTGGATAAACTTATTCGGTCTCCGGAGTCTTTGGCGCAGACGCCGCGTAAAGGTGAGATAGGCGCAAACGGTGATGCCCAATGAAAAGACCGCGCCGACCGCCCAGATCGACATCCAGAGCGCGGGAGAATGCCAGTCGAAGGAGCTCTCGTGCACGGTCGCCGGAGCGGCAGAGACGGCGGGAGCGCTTGCACGCGGCTCCTCACGGATCTCCCCGGCGGGCAGTCCCTCCGTCTGCGGAATGTCAAAGAAGTCCGGTGCGGCCGTCAACAACGCCGCATCTTCCTCAACAGGCGAGACGGTATAGACCGGCGCCGCGGTATGCGCCTCGCTTTGCCGCGCTTCCGTCGGCACGAGGCCGGGCAGCGGCAGTGCGAAGCGCAGCATCACGAGCAGCCAGGCGTAGTAATACACCGTGCTCGGCATCTTTTTTAAGAGCACATAACGCAAGAGGAGCAACAGCAGCGCCAGCGCGCTGCCTCCCAGCGTCATAACAAGCAGCATGTTCATGCTCTCTTATTCCTCCACGCGGAACATTTTGCGCAGCTCCTCGACATCCTCACGGCTCAGTCCGTCGGACTGGACGAGCGCAGCGACAAGATCGCGGGCGCTGCCGTTATACAGCTTGCGGATCAGGTTGTCTGTCGCCCAGGCGTTGTATTCTTCCTCGCTGATCAGGGGGGAATAGTAAAACACGTTTCGCTTTTCCTGTCGGACCGCGCCCTTGGCGGTCAGGCGCCCGATCAGCGTCTTGACCGTGGTCGGCTCCCAGCCGCGGTCTTTTTGCAGCGTTTCGCGGATCACGTTGACAGGCAGGGCGTCCCCCGCCTTCCACAGAACTTTCATGACCTCCAGTTCGGAATCGGAGATCTTATCGGCCAGTAAATGAGACATCGCTGTTTCCTCCTCGGAGAGATTACACGTGTAGTCTAGACATCTGCATCGTACCATCAGAGACTACAATTGTCAACTGCCTGTTTCTTAAGATTTATAAAGGCGCGCGCCGCCGACCAAAGCTCTGTTCTTTTCGGGTGACAAGCGGCGGCGGGCGTGCTATACTGGAAAAGTAAGGTGGTGAGCGGTATGCTGACACGCGAAGAGGCGATCCGCGCCTGCACGGCCCTGCCCGGCGTCTACGAGGACTATCCCTTCGACGACGGCAACTGGACCTGTATGCGCCACGGCGCCAACAAAAAGATCTTCGCCCTGATCTTCGAGCACGAGGGGCGGATCTGGCTGAGCGTCAAAAACGACCCCGGCTGGGGCGATTTCTGGAGACGAGAGTTCGCCTCGATCGTGCCGGCCTACCATATGAACAAGCTCCACTGGAGCAGCATCATCCTCGACGGCAGCGTGGACGAGGACGTGATCGAAAAGATGATCCGCGACAGCTACGAGCTGACCGCGCCGAAGCGCATGAAAAAATATGCGGACGAGTTTTAGGTGAGAGACATGGAAGAGAACAAAAAGGGAAAGCTCTATATCGTGGCCACGCCCATCGGCAACTCGCGGGACATGTCCCCGCGCGGGCGCGAGATCCTCAGTACGGTGGACATCATCGCCGCGGAGGATACCCGCCGCTCGATGGTGCTTTTAAACAAGCTGGAGATCCGCAACCGGCTCGTCTCCAACCACAAGTTCAACGAATACGGCAAGGCGCGGTATTTCGTCGACGAGATGCTTGCGGGAAAAAGCGTCGCCGTCATCACAGACGCGGGCACGCCCTGCATCTCCGACCCGGGCAACGAGCTCATCCGCGCCGCGGTCGAGGCGGGGATCGAGGTCGTCGGCGTGCCGGGCTGCTGCGCGGCCGTGACGGCGCTGTCCGTCTCGGGCTTCGACCTGTCCAGCTTCCTGTTCTACGGCTTTTTCCCGCGGGAAAACGTCGAGCGCAGAAAGCTGCTCGAAAAGCTGCGCCGCGGAGATACGCGCACCTTTGTCTTCTACGAGAGCCCCAAACGCATCATGGAGCTGGTCGAGTTTTTTGTCGACAGCGAGGCGGGAGTCCGCATGTGCCTGTGCAACGATCTGACCAAGCTGCACGAGACGAGCTTCCGCGGCAGCCCCGCCGAGGTGAAGGAAAAGCTGCTGGCCAAGGGCAATTACGACAAGGGCGAGTACGCTGTCGTCATCGAGATCGAGGAGAGCTACCTCTTCACCAAGACCGAGCACACCGTCTCGGCCGAGGCGATGCTCGTCGACGCGATGCTCGCGCAGGGCGTCTCCGGCAAGGACGCCGTGGCCGCCGTGCTTGCGGACGAGAACAATTCCTACAGCAAGAACGAGCTCAAGGCCGCTCTGCTGAACCTCAAAAGGCTGGTGTGAGATGGCCGATCTGAACAGGGAGCTCGCCGCCGCGCTGCCGCTGCTGCAAAAAGCGGTCTTCTCCCAGCCGACGGAGGGCGCGGAATACCAGAAAGTCACGCTGCGGCCGGTCACGATCAAAGGGAAAGATTACTTTCAGATGGAGGGTTTTCGCGACAACAAGGCCTTTCACCGCAATCTGTCCAGGGAAGAGACGCTCGCCCTTGCGGACGAGTCGCTTGCAGGACGCTACCGTCAGGTGCTGCTCATGAGCGGCGACGGTGCGGCGCAGTACGTCCTGCGGCGCGACGGCAGCTACAAAAAAAGCGGGAAGAGCGCCGTCCCCCGCCCCGGCGGAGAGGCGGCGTACACCCACGACCGGGAGAAGCGTTATCTGCTCGCCGAGGGCGAGAACATCCCCGCGCTGGTCGATCTGGGCGTGTTCACGCCCGATCTGCGCATTGTCAAGGCCAAATACGACAAGTATCGGCAAATCAACCGCTTCGTCGAGCTGATCGACGACGCCTTTTCTTCCGTTGAGCCGGGGAAGCTGACCGTGCTGGACTTCGGCTGCGGCAAGTCTTATCTTACCTTCATCCTCTACTATTACTTTGCCGTGAAGCGCGGCTTCGATGTGGAGATGATCGGCTACGATCTCAAGGAGGATGTGGTCGGGCATTGCAACGCCGTCGCCGAAAAGTACGGCTATTCCACTTTGCACTTCGAGACGGCGGACGTGTCGAAGGACAAGTTGCTCGACAAGCCGATCGACCTGCTCGTCACGCTGCACGCCTGCGACACGGCCACGGACTATGCCCTTGATTTCGCCGTGCGGCACGGAGCAAAGTACATCTTCTCCGTTCCCTGCTGTCAGCACGAGATCAACGCCTCGATCTCAAAGGGCGGCGATCTCGACGCGCTGCTGCGCTACGGCGTCGTGAAGGAGCGCGTCTCCGCCCTGCTGACCGACTCCATCCGCGCCGGGATTCTGGAGGACATGGGCTACACCGTTGATCTCATGGAGTTCGTCGACCTTGCGCATTCGCCGAAAAACCTGATGATCCGCGCGGAAAAGCGCGGCGCGCCGCGGGAAAAAAACATCCCGCGCTTTCGTGAACTCGCGGAGAGATACGGCTTCCGCCAGACGCTTCTGGAGCTCTGCGATCGGAAAGAACAATAATAAACGCGGCCTCCGGGATATCCGGAGGCCGCGTTCCTTGATTTTTATCCGCGTCCGAAGATTTTCAGGAACGAGCCGAGCGAGTCGTTCAGGCCCTCGATCGTGGACTGCAGCTTGTCAAGGCCGCTGTCTTTGAGCTTATCCATCAGCACCCGGAGCTGCTGCGAGGTCTCGCTGAGGCTTTCCATGGTCTGCTTGAGCTGGTCCATCGTCTTCTCGTCGAAGCCGGCAAGCACGCGCTGTGCCTCCTGCGCCGCCTGCTCGACCTGCTGCATGCTCTGGCTGATCTGGCGCATCGGCGCGAGGACCTTCGGAATAAAGACCGCCGCAAGGATGACGACCGTCAGCAGCAGAACGGCGATCGCGCAAAGCTTGATCTGCTCGATCCTTTCGCGGCGTCTTCCCTGCCGCACCAGCTCCTCGAGCAGCTCGTGATCGTTCATATTACCGATTTCCTTCTGCATTCCGGATCACTCTCCTTTTCGTGTAATACTATATCACGTCTGCGGCGGCTCGACAAGCCTCGGCCGTTTTTCTCTCCCGCATCCGGCTGTGCTTGACACCCTGTCGTCCGGGATGATAGGATTGATTCATCAAAAGCCGGGGGGGGCAGAGTATGCCGACAATCAAGATTCACCTGCTGCGCTGTGGAACGATCGCTCTCTCGCGCGAGGCCGTCCTCGGCGGGAGAGAGAGCTTTCTTTCCGCTCTGCGGCAGACCGCGGCTTCCCCCAAAGACCGCCTCACGCTTCCCTGCTTTTGTTATCTCATCGAGCATCCGAAGGGGCTCTTCCTCGTCGATGCCGGCGTCGGCCGCGCCTTTTCTCCCGACGGCGTCTACGACGCGGCGGCGCTCAGGGCGCTGCTCGGCGCGCCGCTCGCGGCCTATCTGCGGCCGAGCGTGGAGGCGGGCCGGAGCATCGGCGAGCAGCTCGCCGCGCGGGGACTGCGGCCGGAGGATCTCGACCTTGTGATTCTCACGCATCTAGACGCCGATCATGTGGGCGGTCTGCACGAGCTGCGCGGGGCCGGGCGCTTTCTTTTGCCGGAGGATGAGTATTTCTGGTCCTGCCGCACGGTCTACAAGCTGCGCCAGCCGCAGAGGCTGTGGCTCGACATGCCGCTCGAGCGGTTCTGGTACCGCGGCTCGTCTCTGGGCACCAACCGCTGGGCATACGACGTATGGGGAGACGAGAGCGTGATGCTGATCAATCTGCCCGGCCACACGGACGGGCTTTGCGCCGTACGGATCCGAAACGGGAAACGCTTTGTCTTGCTCGCCTCAGACGCGGCGATCTGCCGAGAAAACATTGAAACCGGGACGCCGCCGGGCTTCTGCTTTGACGCGGGGCTTGCGCGCAAAGCTCTGCGCTGGCTCGGCGAGCAGGAAAAGGATCCGGACTGCGCGGCGATTTTGCTCTCGCACGACCGCGAGCAGACGCGCGATACGATCTGCTTGTAATGCCGTCTTCGTTCCTATATAATCAAACCATCAAAACAAAGGAGGCGCCGCTCATGTCCTACGTATTCAACCACTTCAATTTCAATGTCTTCGATCTGGAGCGCTCGCTGAAATTCTACGAAGAGGCGCTCGGTCTGAAGGTCGTGCGCGAGAAAAAGGCTGCCGACGGCAGCTTTATCCTGAAATTCCTCGGCGACGGCGTCAGCGCTTTCCAGCTCGAACTGACCTGGCTGCGCGACCGCGCGGAACCCTATGACCTCGGCGAGCAGGAATACCACCTCGCCTTTATGACCGAGGACATGGCGGCGGCCCACGCCAGGCACGAGGAGATGGGCTGCATCTGCTTCGAGAATCCCTCGATGGGCATCTACTTCATCGAGGATCCGGACAGCTACTGGATCGAGATCATCCCCTGGCGCTGAAAGAAAAACGTCACGCGCAGCATGTCGCGTGACGTTTTCTTTGTGTTGATTTTCTCTCTCCGAGGGGGTACAATCATCTCGGATGATCCTTTCATCGGGAGGCTTTCATTATGGATATCGAGCTGAAAGATTTTGAGCTGGCGCAGGAGCGCCTTCGTCCCATTCTGCACCATACCGAGCTGGACCTCTCCTCCACCTTTTCCTCCATGACAGGCGGCAAGATCTATCTCAAATGCGAGAACCGGCAGAAGACCGGTTCGTTCAAGATCCGCGGCGCTTCCAACAAGATCGCCGCGATGGTCGAGCGGGGAGAAAAGACGCCTGTCGTCGCCTCTTCCGCGGGCAACCACGCCCAGGGCGTGGCCTGTGCGGCCAAGAAATTCGGCATTCCGGCCACGATCGTCATGCCCAAGACGGCGCCCATCGCCAAGGCGCAGGCGACCGAGGGCTACGGCGCCAAGGTCGTGCTCGCGGGCGACTGCTATGACGACGCCTACGCGCGCGCCTGCGAGATCTGCCGCGAGGAGGGTGCCGCTTTCCTCCATCCCTACAACGATCTCGAAGTCATCGCCGGTCAGGGCACGCTGGGTCTGGAGATCCTGGGCGATCTGCCCTCGGTGGACGTCGTGATCGTTCCGGCCGGCGGTGGCGGGCTTCTCGCCGGCGTGGCCGCTGCGATCAAGCAGGTCAACCCGCGCGTCAAGGTCTACGGCGTTCAGGCCGAGGGCGCGGACGCCATTGCCCGCAGCTTCCGCGAGGGAAAACTCGTCACGACCGAGAGCGCCTCGACGATCGCTGACGGCATCGCCGTCAAGGTGCCGGGCGACATCACGGTGGAGCTTATCCGCCGCTATGCCGACGGAGTGCTCACCGTTTCCGACACAGCGATCGCCGACGCGATTCTGCTGCTGCTCGAGCGCTGCAAGCAGGTCGTCGAGCCTGCGGGCGCGACGCCGCTCGCCGCCGTGCTCAGCGGCGCACTGGACGTGAAGGACAAACGCGTCGTCTGCCTGCTCTCCGGCGGCAACATCGACGTAAGCTTTATCCAAAGCATCATCGAGCGCGGCCTCGTCGCGCGACACCGGCGCATCAAGTTCTCCGTCACGCTGCTTGACAGGCCCGGCAGTCTCATGCATCTGCTCGGCGTCATCTCCACCACGGGGGCGAACATCCTGCAGATCCAGCACGACAAGATCAGCGAAGGTCTCAACCCGAACGAGACGGAGGTGCACATCTCTCTCGAGGTCGGCGGCGAGGAGCACGGCCGGGCCGTGATCGACGCGCTCCGGGAGAAGGGTTACACCGCCAAACTTGACAACTGAACGAATTCTATGGAAGGAGAATATACTATGAAAGCAGTTTCTACCGAAAAAGCCCCGGCCGCAATCGGTCCCTATTCCCAGGCGCAAATCGCAGGCGGCTTCGTCTTCGCCTCCGGCCAGATCCCCATCATCCCCGAGACCGGCGCGCTCGCCGAGGGTCTGGAGGCTCAGGCGCATCAGGTGTTCAAAAACATCACCGCGCTGCTCGCCGCCGCCGGCAGCGACACCTCCAAGGCCGTCAAGACCACCGTGTTCATCAAAAACATGAACGACTTCGGAAAAATCAACGAGATTTACGCGCAGTACTTCCGCGCCCCCTTCCCCGCCCGCTCCTGCGTCGAGGTCGCGCGTCTGCCCAAGGACGTGCTGCTTGAGTGCGAAGTCATCGCCGAGCTCTGATCGTCTTGACATACTTCAAAAAGTTGATATAATAAAGCAGGGGCTTCACCCCTGCTTTATTGCTTGGAAAAGAGATCTTCGCCATGGACAAGTCTGAAAAGAAGAAAGAATTGATCCGTTCGATCAAGTTTTTGCTGTTTTCGATCTCGGCAGGACTCATCGAGATGGGCAGTTTTTCTCTGTTCAAGGAGATCCTGGGCTGGACGAACTGGCTGAGTTATCTGCTGGCGCTGGTCCTCTCGGTGCTGTGGAACTTTACGCTCAACCGCAAGTTCACCTTCAAATCCGCCAACAATGTCCCGGTCGCGATGTTCAAGGTAGCCTGCTACTATGCCGTGTTCACCCCTCTGAGCACGAAGCTCGAGCATCTGCTGGCCGACGTGATGGGCTGGAACGGCTATCTCGTCACGTTTATCAACATGGCGCTGAATCTTGTCACCGAGTTCCTCTATCAGCGCTTTTACGTCTTCCGCGACTCGATCGACACCAACGATCTGGCGAAGAAGGACCGCGGCGAGCTCTGAACCTCCTCTCCCGAAACTATGCGGTATGCTCCGGCATACCGCTTTTTCTTGCCTTTCTTTTGGGATCTATGGTATACTGTATTGATAGAAAAAAGCTGTTTTGAAGGTGAAGCCCATGTCTGCTGAGATCCTGCGCGGCGCTCCGGTTGCCGAGGCGCTGTGCGAACAACTGAAGCCGCGGATCCGCGCGCTGGAGGAACAGGGCGTGACGCCCTGCCTCGGCATGATCCGCATCGGCGCACGCGAAGGAGATCTCTCCTACGAGCGCAGCGCGACGAAACGCTGCGAGGCACTGGGGATCTCTCTGCGCAAGCATGTCCTCCCCGGGGACGTCACACAGGAGGAACTTCTGCGCGTGATCGGCGAATGGAACGAAGACGCTTCCGTTCACGGCATTCTCTTTTTCCGCCCCCTGCCCGAGGGCATGGACGCGCGGCTCGTCTGCGACGCGATCGCCCCGAAGAAGGATGTGGACGGGATCGGCACGCGCTCGATGGCCGCCGTCTACGCCGGAGAAGAGCACGGCTTTTTTCCCTGCACCGCACAGGCCGTCATCGAGATGCTGCGCTACTACGAGCTTCCGATCTGCGGCAAACGGGCCGTCGTGGTCGGCCGAAGTCTGGTCACGGGCCGCCCCGCGGCGCTGCTGCTTCTGCGTGAGCACGCGACCGTCACGGTATGCCATACCCGCACGCAGGATCTTGCTGCCGCCGTGCGGGAGGCAGACATCGTTGTGACCGCTACCGGCCACATCAACACGCTGACGGAAGAGCATCTGCGTCCCGGCCAGGTCGTGATCGACATCGGCATCAACTATGACGAGCGGCGTCAAAGGCTTTGCGGCGATGTGGATCACGAGGCCGCGGAGAAGATCGTCCGCTGCATCAGCGCCGTTCCCGGCGGGATCGGCGCCGTCACCTCGACGATCCTCGCCTCGCACGTCGTCGAGGCGGCTGAAGAATACGCGGGTGTGAAATAATGGATTATCGGGAAGCGCTTGCCTATATCGACGGCGCGCAGTGGTTTGGCGCGGAGCCGTCCCTGCGCCGGATCCGGGAACTGCTCGGGCAGCTCGGCGACCCGCAGAAGGAACTGAAATACGTCCACATTGCCGGGACGAACGGCAAGGGCAGCTGTGCGGCCATGCTCGCCGCGGTGCTGCGCGCCTCCGGCTATCGCACCGGCCTGTATACCTCGCCCTATCTCTACCGTTTTTCGGAGCGCATGCAGATCAACGGCGAGCCCATCCCCGACGAAGCGCTCGTCCGTTGCGTCGAGCTTGTCCGCGACAAGGCCGAAAAGATGGCCGAGCATCCCACGGAGTTTGAGCTGATGACCGCCGTGGCCCTGCTGTGGTTTCTGTCCGAGCGCTGCGAGATCGTCGTGCTCGAGACCGGGCTCGGCGGACGCTTTGACGCGACCAACGCCATCGCCGTGCCTGAGTGCGCCGTCATTATGAACATCGGACTTGACCACACGAGCGTCCTTGGGGACACAGTGGAGAAGATCGCCGCAGAAAAAGCCGGCATCATCAAGGCCGGCGCCCCCTGCGTCGTCTATGAACAGGACGGCTCCGTGCTGGACGTCTTCCGCGCGCGCTGTGCGGAGCTCTCCGCAGATCTGACCGTCCCGGACTTTTCCGCGATCAAGCCTGAATTTGACAGCCTCGAAGGGCAGGTCTTCTCCTATCGCGGGAGGCAGTACGCTCTGTCGCTGCTCGGCGCGCACCAGCGGAAAAACGCCGCCGTCGTCATCGAGACGGCGCGCAGACTGCGCGAGCGCGGCTGGCAGGTTTCCGAGGACGCGCTGGAGCACGGGCTGTACGCCGCGGCATGGCCGGGCCGCTTCGAGCTCTGCGCCGAAGAGCCGGATTTTATCGTCGACGGCGGGCACAATCCCCAGTGCGCAGAGGCCGTGTGCGAGAGCCTGCTGCACTATTTCCCCGAAAAACGCCGTGTGCTGCTGCTCGGCGTGCTGCGCGACAAGGACGCCTCCGCCATGGCCTCGATCCTCGACCGCGCGGCGGACGAGTATGTCTGCACGGCTCCGCCGGGTGGGCGCGCTCTCGGCGCGGAGGAGCTTGCCTCTGTGCTGCGGCCATTTGGGAAGCCCGTTACCGTCTGTGAGAACTTGTCCGAGGCCGTGTTCACGGCAAAGGAGCTCGCCGGGCAGGACGGCATGGTCTGTGCCGCCGGCTCGATCTATCTGGCCGGCGCGGTACGCTATGAGCTCGGGATGTACTGAAAGGAGCGAAAGCATGCTCAATCACGACAAAACGCTCTCGCGCTTCGGCGCGGAGCTGGCCTCCTCCTCCCCTTCTCCGGGCGGAGGCGGCGCCGCCGCGCTTGCCGGTGCGCTTGCGGCCGCGCTCGGCGGGATGGTCGTCTCGCTGACAGTGGGCAAACCCAAATACGCTGCCAACGAGGAGGCGCTGCGCGCCATCGGCGAAAAGGCGGAGACGGCGCGGGGCGAGCTGCTCGAGATGATCGACGCCGACGCCGAGGCCTTTGCTCCGCTTGCCCGCGCCTATTCCCTTCCCAGGGACACGGCGGACAGAGACAAGATCCTCGAAGAAGCCCTGCTTCGTGCCGCCGCGGCACCCGCACGGATCGCGGAGCTCTGCTGCGAGGTCGTCGAGCTGCTGGAGGGCTGCGCCTCCATGGGCAGTCTGCTGGTGCTCTCCGACGCCGCCTCCGGGGCGGCGCTCGCCGAGGGCGCGCTCCGTGCCGCCGTCATCAATGTCAAGGTCAACACCGCACTGATGCGCGATCACAACCGCGCCGCCGCGCTCAACGCGCGCATGGACGACATGGAAAAGGAGTACGCCGCACGCGCCGCGGCCATACGCCGCTCTCTCGGATACTGAAAAAGGATCGCCGATATGAAACTCTCAAAAACAAAACGCCTTGCGGCGGACGCGATGCTCGCGGCGATGTTCTTTGTGCTGAGCCTGTTCTCGATCAATCTCCCCGGCATGAAGATCACGCTTGATTCTCTTCCCATTCTCGTCGCCGCGATGCTGCTCGGTCCGCTCGACGGATTGGCGGTCGGTCTGGTCGGCAGCTTTCTCAACCAGATGATCACCTATGGCTTTACGGCCACGACGCTGCTGTGGATCCTGCCCGCCGGGCTGCGCGGTCTGCTCGTGGGACTGTACGCCAAACGGCACGCCTTCTCACTGAACGTCCGGCAGATGATCTTCATCACGGTCGCCACGGCGCTGCTCGTCACGGCGCTCAACACCCTGCTGCTCTATATCGACAGCTGGGTCTACTCCTACTCTTATATCGCGGCGCTGCCGACGGTGGCGCTGCGCATCGCCGCGGGGATCATCACAGCGGTGGTCTTTTCGCTGCTCCTGCCGACGATCCTCTCGGCGCTGCGGCGAGCCCTCGGGGAAAAAGACGAGCCCTCCGCTCCGGAGGACTGACGGAACATATTGACAAGCCCCCCCTCCCGCGTTATATTTTAGCTGCGCCGCATCCGTCCCGAACGGAGCGACAGCAGAAAGGAATCGAATATGGAAAAAAAGAGACTTGACACCCGTACGCTCACGGGTATGGCTCTGATGACGGCCGTCGTCGTCATTCTGCAGCTCCTCGGCGCTTTTGTCCGCTTCGGCCCCTTCTCGATCTCTCTCGTACTGATCCCGATCGTGGTCGGCGCCGCGCTGTACGGGGCCGCCGCCGGCGCCTGGTTTGGCTTTGTGTTCGGCATGGTCGTGCTTCTGTCCGGGGATGCGGCGGCCTTTCTTGTCGTCAACCCGCTCGGGACGATTCTGGTCGTGCTGCTCAAGGGCGCGCTCGCCGGTTTCTGCGCGGGTCTCGTCTTCAAGGCGCTGAGCCGGCGCGACGTGAAGATCGCGCTCCCCTCGCGCGACGAAAAAAAGCAGGGCGTCGACCTGTCCGTGATTGCGGCGGCAATCGTCTGCCCTGTGGTCAACACCGGCATCTTTCTGCTCGGCTGCCTGGTCTTTTTCCTTCCCACGATCAGCGAGTGGGCAGCCGCCATGGGCTTTGAAAGCGTCGGCAAATATATGATCTTCGGTCTTGTCGGAGGAAACTTCCTCTTTGAGCTGCTGTTCAACATCGTATTCAGCCCGCTCATCGTTCGGCTGATCAAGATCGGAAAAAATCCATGATCATGATAAGACCGGGGCTTCGCGCCCCGGTCTTATTATTATGAAGAATACTTAAAACTGTCCTTTCATTCTTGTAAAAAAGCCGATATTTTGTTATCATATGTCGCAAGGTAACGCAATACAATACCTTTAGCCTTTGAAAAAAGGAGATAGAATGCATGAAGAATCCCGCTCGGCGTCTGCTGTCGCTTCTGCTGACGCTCTGTCTGTTCGCGTCGCTTCTCTGTGCCGGTGCTTACGCCGTCGACGTGCCCGAGATCAGCTGCGAGCTCGGCACGGCGCTTGACTATACGATCCCGCAGGAGGGCGGCGACACCGCCACCGCTTATGAGTTCGTCTCCGGCAGTCTGCCGGACGGCCTGAGCATCGAACTCACAGACGGCGCGGTGAAGCTGGTCGGAACGCCCGCCGCTTCCGGCACGTACAGTTACAGCCTGAAGATCACCAATGCCTCCGGTACGGAGGAATATGCTCTGACGATCAAGATCACCGAGCCTGCGCCGGAACCCACCCCTGCGCCGACGCCCTCTCCCACGCCGGAGCCCACTCCGGAACCGACGCCCGAACCCACGCCCGAGCCTACTCCCGAGCCCACGCCGGTCCCCAAGCCCGTTATTACAAAGGATCCAACGGATGAACCGCCGGCCTTTGAGGGCGAGTACGTGATCTTCATCGCCCGCGCCGACTATGCCGACACGATCGAATGGCGCATCGTTAACCCCAAAAACGAAAACGACTTCGTCACTGCCGAAAACGTCGGCAATCGGTTCCCCGGCGTCTACTGCGAGGGCTATGACGAGGAAATGCTGATCGTCTACAACGTCCGCTCCGAGATGGACGGCTGGAAGGCTGTCTGCAAGTTCATCGGCGACGGCGGCCAGGCCTATTCGAACGGCGCCGTGATCACGGTCATCAAGCAGGGTCTTCTGCCTCCCTCGATCACACGCGATCCCTTTGTGACCTCCGATTCCGATACGCTCTCCGTCACGGCAAACGATCCCAACAACGGTGTGCTGCATTACCAGTGGTACAGCAGCTCCGACAACAGCAACGCCAATGAAGACGGCACCGACACGGCCATCGCCGGCGCCAACTCCCCCACCTTTGTTCCCCCGGAGACTCCGGGCACGGTTTATTACTACTGCGCGGTGTGGAGTACGCTTGACGGCGAAAAAAGCACCGAGGCCAAATCCCGCGTCGCCGCCGTCACGCACGCGCCGCTGCCGACGAGCGAGCCCACGCCCGAGCCTTCACCCGAGCCTGCGCCCGCGCACGTCACGCCCGAGCCCACGGCGGAGGCACGCCGCTCTTCTTCCCAAAGCAGCGGCAGCCGCTTCCTGCTGATCCTCATGGGCGTGCTCATTCTGGCCTTGATTGCGGCGGCCGTGGCGCTTGTCATCGTCTCCCGCAGGGAGAGCGCGCTGGAGGGCGAGGAGGCGTACGACGAAGATGACGAGGGCGGCGCGCCGCGTCAACCGTCAGTTTCCTCGCCCGTCATGGCGGCCTCTGCCGCCGCAGCGGCCGGGCAGAAGCCTCTCAAGTCCTCCGACGATGCGCAGACGGAGTCCGCGGCAGAGAGCGGGAACGGCGTACCCGATCCCGAAAGCTTTCTTCTTGACGGCTGGTACTGCACAAAATGCGGCAGCTTCAATCGCGGGCATAACTGCACGGCCTGCGGCGAGACGAAGCCCGTCGGCGCGATCCAGTATGTCTGCGATCACTGCGGCTGGACGAATCCGGATCCGCAGCATCCTCCCCGCTTCTGTCCCGACTGCGGCGCGCCGTATGCCGCGGCGGACGATCCGAAACAATAAGTTTTCCCCTTTCAGCAAGCCGGGACAGACGGATCTGTCCCGGCTTTTCATATTGACTTTGCAGCCCGGAAGGGATAAAATAATTCAGTATATTTGACGAAAAAGCTCTTTTTCGTTGACGCGATCGAGTAAACGACGATTCATTCGGCGAGAGCGAATTCTGAGAGAATTTCTGTTCCGACGACGGCACTTTTTTGCAGGAAGACTTTGTGCAATGCAAGAAAAAGTGACGAAGTCAGAGCACAAATTGTCCGGAAGGCTCCGAAGACGAATGATTCGGCGTTCACTAAAGGAGAAATCATGAAAAAAGCGTTATGTTACGCACTGTTTGCGATCCTCATGCTGCTGATGCTCACCGCCTGCGGAGGCGCCGCTCCCACTGCCGCTCCCACGCCCGCGCCGACAGAGGAGCCGACTGCCGCGCCGCCCGCACCGAGTCTGAGCTCCGTCCTGCCCGGAAGCGATCTTCAGAGCGCCGCTCCCACGGCTCCCGCCGAGAGCGCGCCTGCAGTGGACGAGGCCATGCTGGAAGCCGCCCGCGCCTGCATAGAGCAGGATGTTGACGCTCTGTATGACGCCATCGGCGAGCCCTCCGGTTCGAGCTATGCTTCCAGCTGCATCGGCCCCGGCGAGGACGGCGAGCTCTACTATGAGGGCTTTACCGTCGCGACTTACCGCGAGGGTGAGAGAGAAATCGTTCGGGATGTGAACCTCAATGTCGGATAATCGGAATACCGACCATGCAGGCGCCGCTTCCGCGCCCGGCAGCACGAAAACGGCCCTGAAAAGGAAACTCCTTTTCTGGCGTCTGGCCGCCGGCGTGCTCCTGCTTGCCGTGGCTGCGCTCGGCACACTGTTGTATCATGAAAAAGTTTCTCCCGTCCTCCCCTCGGAAGCGCCTCTTGTCACGCCCGGAACGGAGGACGCCGCCGTCTATACCGCGTGGTGCTATACGCCTCTTGACGAGACGCTGAGCGTATCGGCCCCCGCCGGTGAGGAGCTTGCGCTGCCCGAGGGGCCGCAGATCGACGGATACACCTTCCTCGGCTGGGCGGACGCTGACGGCAGGCGTGTGGAGGACGGCATCGTCACACTGAATGCTGACGCCGCCTTCAGCGCCGTCTACGCCATTGCCTTCCGCGACGAGAGCACGGTGAGCCGCCGCGCGCCCTATCTCTTCATCGACGACGACTTCTGCTTCCATCCCGCCGGTACGCTCAGCCGCGCCGAGGCGGCGAAGCTGCTGTACGAAAGTCTCGACACCGAGCTGAGGGGAAGCGGTAGCTTTACCGACGTGGATACCGGGGCCGATTATTATGCGGCGACAGCCACTCTGAAAGATCTGGGCGTGATCGAGGGAAGCCGTTTTCATCCGGACGAGTTTATCAGCCTGGGTGAGTTTTTTGAGATGCTCTCCCGCCTGCTTCCGGCCAGCACGAGCCGTTACAGCTTTTCACAGATCGCCGAGGGCGATACGCTCTATCCCGCGTTCTGTCTTGCGATGGATCGCGGCTGGATCTCTGATCTCAGTGTCTCTCCCGACGCTGAGCTGACGCGCGCACAGGCCTCTCACATCTTCAACCTGCTGCGCGGCCGCGCTCCCGTGGCCGAGACGGACTGCGCCAAGGTTGGGACAGTCCTGGATCTGTCCTTCGACGATCCCTATTTCTGGGACGTCGCGGAAGCGGCGATCGCCCACGAGATCGAGCAGACAGACGGCGGCGTGATCTGGACTTCCAGTGAGGCGCTGCCCCTGCGCGAAGAGGGCATGTTCTTTATCGGGACGGCGCTGCACTGCATCGGCGCCGACGGCGGCGCGGTGGTGAACGCCTCCCGCGGCAATTTTGATTTCGGCCCCGACGGGGTGATCACCACCGGCATGCCGGAACTGGATACTCTCGTGCAGCAGACCCTGCAGGAGCTTGTGGATCCCTCGAAAATGGATCCGGAGCAGATGCTCTATATCCTCTTCAATTACGTGACCTACCGCAATTTCTACCTGCGCGACGGCGACCATCTGCATGAATTGGGAGAAACGGGCTGGGAAAACGAAGAGGCTTATCAGATGCTCTCGACCCACAAGGGGAACTGCTACAACTACGCCGCTGAATTCTATGTCCTGGCCAAAGCGATCGGATACGACGCCGTGATCTACAGCGGCACGGTCACCGGCCGCCCGCACGGCTGGGTAGAGATCGAAATGGACGGCGAGATGTTTATTTTCGATACGGAGATCGAATACAAGGAAGTCACGATCAACGACAAGCATTCCAGCTATTACAAGATGCCTTACTGGAAAGCCAAGGGCTGGCATTATTACCGCGGAGAAGAGATCGAAGCCGAGCTTACGGCCAAAGGCTATTATGACTGATTCAACAGGAGGGAAAACCATGCCGACATTTGACAACTTCTATTTCATGTCCAGCACCGGCGTCAACCGCATCCGCGTCAAGACATGCACGCCCGACGGTGAAGTGCGCGGCGTCGTACAGATCGCCCACGGCATTGCCGAGCATGCCGACCGGTATGAAGATTTCATGCGTTTTCTCGCTGAGAACGGCTTTGCCGTCGCGGCGGACGACCATCTCGGCCACGGCGCTTCCATCGAGCGCGACGAGGACAAGGGCTTCTTTGCCGAAAAGGACGGCTGGTGGCGCGTGGTCGACGACCTCAAGACCATCCACGACACCATGAAAGAGAAATACCCGAAGCTCCCCTACGTTTTCTTCGGCCACAGCATGGGCAGCTTTCTTGCCCGCACCTACCTGATCCGCTATCCCGACGACTGCGACGCCGCCATCATCAGCGGCACCGGTCAGCAGAGCCCTCTGCTGGTCAATTCCGGCCTGCTGATCGCCAAGCTGCTGGTCAGGAAGGGCGGACCGCGCGGCGACGGCAAGCTGCTCAACGATATTGCTTTCGGCTCCTATAACGACAAGATCCAGTTCCGCTATACCGATTTTGACTGGCTCTCCCGCGACGAGAAAAACGTGCGGAAATACATCGACGATCCCCTCTGCGGCTTTGTGGCCAAGTGCAGCCTCTACCGCGATATGATGGAGGGCATCAAATTTATCTCGAACAAGGACAACGCTGCGAAGATGAACAAGTCCACGCCCGTCTACTTCATGTCCGGCGAAGCCGACCCCGTGGGCGACTACGGCAAGGGCGTTGAGAAGGCCTATAAAATGTTCTGCGACGTCGGCATGAAAGACGTGATGATCCGCCTCTATCCCGGCGGACGGCACGAGATGCTCAACGAGATCAACTATCTCGACGTCTACCGCGACATTCTCAACTGGCTGAACGAGAAAGTGAACTGATTTCCGGCGCAAAAAGCTCCCCGGTCAGATGACCGGGGAGCTTTTTATGTTCGATTGGGAGGGATTACTCCTCGTCGACCTCGACGGGAGCCTCTCCGGTGGCCTCGCCCTCGGCGGAGAGCTCGTACACCATCGCGTCCTCGCCGCTCTCCTCCTCCGCGGGCTGCTCCTCAGCGGGAGCGGCGGGAGCCGGAGCGGACAGCGCGCGGATGGACAGGGAGACCTTGTGCTTCTCCTCGTCGATCGCGGTGATCTTGGCCTCGACCACGTCGCCGACGGTCAGCACGTCGCCCGGCTTGTCGATGCGGCGGTTGGCGATCTGGGAGATGTGGATCAGACCGTCCACGCCCGGAACGACGGTGGCAAAAGCACCGAACTCCATCAGCTTGACGATCGTGACGGAGGCCACGTCGCCGACGGCGTAGCGGTTGGTGAACACGGTCCAGGGGTTGGACTCGGGATCCTTGTGGCCGAGAGAGATCTTGCGCTTCTCCTTGTCGAAGGAGATGACGTAAACGTCGATCTCGTCACCGACGGAGACGACCTCGGAGGGCTGACGGATGCGGTTCCAGCTCAGCTCGGAGACGTGCACCATGCCGTCGATGCCGCCGATGTCGACGAAGGCGCCGTAGCTGGTCAGGGACTTGACGGTGCCGTGATACTTCTTGCCGACCTCAATCTCGTTCCAGATCGCCTCGGTGGCGGCACGGCGCTCGGCCTGAGCGACACGGCGGATGGAGCCGACGACGCGCTTGCGGGCCTTGTTGACCTCGGTGAGCTTAAGACGAACCGTCTTCTTGACGAGCTCGCTCAGATCGGCCTCGCGGGGCAGATCGGTCTGCGAGGCGGGGACGAACACGCGGACGCCCTTGTAGCTGACGACGACGCCGCCCTTGTTGGTTTCGGTCACAACGCCCTCGATGATCTCGCCGCTCTCGACGGCCTGCTCAACGGCGTCCCACACCTTGACGGCGTCCAGACGCTTCTTGGACAGCTGCGCGGTGCCTTCCACGTCGTTGACGCGCACGACGATCGCTTCGATCACGTCGCCGAGCTTGACAGCGTCCTCAATCTTGGAGCCGTCTTCGGTGAACTCGGTCGTGGGGATGAAGCCGGAATACTTGGTGCCGAGATCGATGCTGACTTCGGTAGCCGTAATGGCCACGACGACGCCGCTTACCTTATCTCCGTTATATATAGGCTTGAGAGTCTCCTCCAGCATTTCGTCGAAGGACTGTTCCTTCTCCACTGCCTCGACGGCAGACTCTTCGATTTTGATCTCATCACTCATTTTGTTTCTTACCTCCTTAATAATCCACGCGGGGGTGGACGCGCCGGCCGTAACACCGACAAGATCAATGTTACGCAGGGCGTTCAAGTCCAGCTCGTCGCTTCTCTCGATGAACTGAACGACCGGACAGGACGCAGAGCAGATCTCCGCAAGGTGCAGACTGTTCGCGCTGTGCTTCCCGCCGATCACGACCATGGCGCCGCATTGCGAGGAAAGGGCTTTTGCTTCCTCCTGCCGCGTAGACGTAGCAAGGCATATTGTATCAGATATTTTCAAATTTGTACATCTTTTTTTTAGCTTCTCGCAACATTCGGTAAAATTACCGCTTGTCTGGGTCGTTTGGACCACAATTGTGATCATTTTGTCACAAAAATCGGGGTTTTCGTCCATCCAGCGGGACGTTTCGGAAGGATTTTCCAGTACGACATGCTCGCCGCACCAGCCGCAGATGGCCTCCACTTCAGGGTGATCCCGCATGCCGATGACGATCACAAAACGGCCCTCCCGGGCTGCCTCGCTTACGATGCGGTGGATCATTTTCACTTTCGGGCAGGTGGCGTCGGTGACGAGCGCTCCGCGCCGTTCCAGCTCCTCGTAGACGGCAGGGGCTGCGCCGTGGGCGCGGATCATCACCCGCTCCCCTTCACGGACCTCCTCCGGAGAGGAGATGACGCGCAGACCGCGCCGTTCGAGCTCCGCCACCACATCCTCGTTGTGGATGATCGGGCCGAGACTGCAGGCCTTCCCCTGCTCTGCGAGCAGTTTCTCCGCCATGTCCACGCTGCGGCTCACGCCGAAGCAAAAGCCCGCGCTTTTGGCGACGAGGATCTCCTTCATGCCTTTTCGCTCCCGATCCCAAGCCTTTCGCGGATCGTGCGGAAGAGAAGCTGACAGCTCTCCTCCAGGCCGATCTCGCTCGTATCGAGCAGTACCGCGTCCTCCGCCTGCCGCAGCGGGGCGATCTCACGATGGCTGTCCTGATAATCGCGGTATTCGATGTCGCGCAGCACGTCCTCTAAGTTCGTCTCCACGCCCTTGGCGAGCAGTTCCTTGAGCCGCCGTTCCGCGCGCGCCTCGGCCGAGGCGGTCAGATAGATCTTCAGCTCGGCGTCCGGCAGCACGACGGTGCCTATGTCGCGTCCGTCCATGATCACATCGTTCTCGCGCGCGGTCCTGCGCTGCATCTCCAGCAGGAAAGCGCGCACGGCCGGAAGCGAGGACACGTCCGAGGCGCAGATCGAGATCTCCGGGGCACGGATCGCCGCGGAGACATCCTCGCCGTTGAGGAACATGCGCTGCTCCCCCGCCTCGTTGTAGCCCATGCGGATATCGAGTTCCGGCAGGATCGCCGAGACCGCCGGCTCATCATGGCAGTCGACGCCGCGGCGATGACAGGCAAGACCCACCGTGCGGTAGATCGCACCGGTATCCACGTACAGAAAAGTGAATTCACTTGCCGCGCGGCGGGCGAGCGTGCTCTTTCCCGCGCCGGAGGGGCCGTCGATGGCGATCGCGTAATGTCCGTTCATGTTCTTGACTCCTTTTCTATTCATCGGCGCAGATTGCTTCGCCGGCCGCGTGGCCGGTCGCCCAGGCGATCTGCAAATTAAAGCCGCCGGTATAGGCGTCCAGATCCAGGATCTCCCCGGCCAGATACAGGCCGGAGACGAGCTTGGATTCCATTGTGCGGGGGTTGATCTCCTTCGTGCAGACCCCTCCCGCCGTGACGATGGCCTCGTCGATCGGGCAAAATCCCGAAACGGAGACGGGGAATGCCTTAAACAGCGCAACGAGGCTTCTGCGCTGTTCGCGCGTGATGCTGTTGACCTTTGTATCCTCCGGGATGCCGGAGAGCCGCAGCAGCACAGGGATCATGCTGCGCGCCGCGAGGTCGTCGAGCGCGTTTTTGAACGCGCGGTTGGCGTATTTGTCAAAGTCGCGCAGGATACGCTCGTCCAGCTTTTTCTCATCCAGCGCGGGTTTCAGGTCGATGAACAGCCGGTAGCGCGCCTCTCCCATCCGCCGCATGTGCGCGCTGGCGGAAAGCACCAGCGGCCCCGAAACGCCGAAGTGGGTGAAAAGCATCTCGCCCTGCTCTTTATAGATGAGCTTATCGTCTTCATAGGCGGAGAGCGCGACGTTTTTCAGGGCGAAGCCCTGCATCTCGGCGCAGTAGGCGTCGCCGCTCTCAAGCGGGACGAGCGAGGGGCGCGTGGGGACGATCGTGTGTCCCAGCGCGCGCGCGATTTCGTATCCTTCACCGTTCGAGCCGGTCAGCGGGTAGGAGCGCCCGCCCGTACAGAGCGCCGCCGCGCGGCAGCTGACCGTGCCGCTCTCGGTCTCTACGGCGCAGACAGCGCCTTCCTCCGTCAGGATCTTTGTCGCTCTCGTGCGCAGCACATGCACGCCGAGCGCGGAGAGCCGTTTGACGAGCGCGTCGGCCACGTCGTCCGCCTTATCCGAGACGGGGAAAACGCGGTTCCCGCGCTCGGTCTTCAGCTCTACGCCCAACGAGCGGAAGAACTCCATCGTTTTCTCCGGCGGGAAGCGTGTGAGCGCGCTGTACAGAAAACGCCCGTCGCCGGGGATGTTCTGCAGCACGGTCTTCACGTCGCAGTCGTTCGTGAGGTTGCAGCGGCCCTTGCCCGTGATGCGCAGCTTGCGTCCGAGCTGACGGTTGGCGTCGAGGATCGCGACGCTTTTTCCGCGCTCCGCCGCGCGGATCGCGCAGATCATGCCGCTCGGCCCGCCGCCGATCACAACGAGGTCGGTCTTATCCGTTCTCATGGCCCTGCTCCGTCCCTCTCAGACGCGCGATCTCGGCGCGCGTGAGCTCCCTCCATCTTCCGGTCCTGAGCTCGCCGAGCGTGAGTCCGCCCTCGGCGATGCGGACGAGACGCGTGACGCGCAGTCCGACCTGTTCGCACATTTTTCTGACCTGCCGGTTGCGGCCCTCGCCGATCGTGATGAGCAGTACGCCGCCCGTGTCCGTCAAACGCTCGATCTCCACGCGCGCGCCGCGCGTGCGGTATCCGTCGATCAGCATCGGCTCGCGCAGCTTTTCGGCAGAGGCGGGAATGTTCTCGCCCGTCACGCTCGTGCGGTAGCATTTCTCCGCGCCGCCGCGCGGATGCATCAAGCGGTTTGCCAACTCTCCGTCGTTTGTCATGATCAGCAGGCCCTCGGAATTCATGTCCAGCCTGCCCACCGGATAGAGACGCACGCCGAGCTCGCCCACAAGCTCCGAGACTGTGCGTCTTCCCTTTTCGTCGCTGAGCGTCGTCACATAGCCACGCGGCTTGTTCAACATTATGTAAACCTTTTCCTCCGGCGGCGCGAGGCTTTTGCCGTCTACGGCAATACGGTCGCGCGACGCGTCGGCCCTGTCGCCGAGCATGGCCACGGCCCCATTGACACGCACGCGCCCGGCGGCGATCAATTCCTCGGCCGCACGCCGCGAAGCAAGGCCGGAGGCGGCTATGATCTTTTGCAGTCTCTCTTCCATGTCTATCCCGTTTCCTCCGGCGCGGCGGTCGACGCCGCGCAGATAGATCAGCTTTACTTCCGCTGCGGCCTCGCCGCCGTACAAAACGATGATCCTGCCGGCGCACGCGCCCTCGCGCACGGGGGCATAGGTGAAGCGCGGCAGCTCGCGCACGGTTTCCGGCTCCTCGCCGCGCGGCAGAAAAAGCCTGACTTCCCTCTCCGGCGCGGCGATCGCAGTTTCCCGCACTCCGCCTGCGACGGGGATCTCATAGCGCTCCTCCGTGCTGACGACGAGTGTGTTCTTCCACGCGGCGAAGACCGCGTCGTACAGGCGCAAATGGTCGTTCCAGTCGTCGGGGTCGCTGAGCGTGACGCATACAAAGCGCGTGCCCTCCCGCTCGCAGCAGCTGACCAGACAGCGTCCCGCCGCGCGGGTGTATCCGGTCTTGCCCCCGAGGCATCCCTCACAACGGCCGAGCAGCTTGTTGTGGTTAACATAATACTTTTCGTCTATCGTGGCCGCGGGCAGCGAGATCAGACGCGCGAAGCGTTCGTTCCGCATACAGATCAGCATCAGCCGCGCCAGATCGCGCGCGGTGGAAAAATGCCCCTCGGCGTCAAGGCCGTGCGGGTTGGCAAAGGCCGTATCGTTCAGACCGAGCACCGCCGCCTTTTCGTTCATCTGTGCAACAAAGCGTTCCTCGCTCCCGCACAGGCCGACGGCCAGAGCCTCCGCCGCGTCGTTTCCCGAGCAGAGCAGCATGCCCGCGATCAGCTCGTCAGCCGTCAGCGTCTGTCCGGGCTTGAGATACATCGACGAGCCCTCGATGCCGCAGCACGCCGCCGGGATCTCGACAGGCTGCTCCGGCGCGCTGAGCTCGATGGCAACAAGCGCCGTCATCAGCTTGGTCGTGCTGGCGATGAGCCGTTTTTCGTCTGCATTCTTCTCATAGACACAACGGCCGTCCTCAAACATGACTACGGCCGCGGCAGCCCCGATCTCCGGCTCAAAATCAGCGTGCAGCGCTTTGTTCACTGAAAATATATTATATACCATACAGCCGCAAAGTGCAGCAAGTATTATTTTTTTCACGTGCGCGAGCATGATAAAAGCACCGCCCTTGTTTGTTTCGGGTGGTGCTATTATCTGCGTTATGACGCGAAAATATCAGTCCTTCTTCTGCTTTTCGACGAAAGCGTCGATCCGGTCCATGACCTCGGGGACAAGGTTGATGATGCGATCGACCGTATTGGAGGCGGGAGGCGCAACGTTGATCATCCGCACGACGCCGTCTTTAATGACAAGGAAGCCGATCGGGTCGATCTTCACGCCGGTGGCGTTGCCGCCGCCGTAAGGTCTGGTCTCGCTGTTCTTCTTGTTGCTGAACTCCACGCCGCCGCCGCCGAAGCCGACGCTGATGCGGGAGATGGGGACAAGCGTGATGCCGTCGGGCGTCATGATGGGATCGCCGACGACGGTGTCGACCTTGAGCATGTTCTTCACGCTGTCCATGGTATTCTGCATGAGCTCGCCGATAGGATTCTTATCCATTGTTGTCATTCCTTTCCTCTGTTCCCTTTATGTTGTTATTTTCGTTTTTTTCTTCTTCGTTTATACCGGCGGCGGCGCCGCTTTTCTTCGCAAGCTTCTTCTCTTTCCTCTTTCTGCGTTTATAGCGCAGATACCAGCCGAGCGCGGCGAAGGCGGCTGTAAAGCCGACGCGCACGAACTGCCAGAGCCGCAGCGTGATGCACAGCGCTATGTCGAGCTTCATCTTCTCGACGGTAAAGTCGCAGTCGGTCCACACGTCATAGTCCTTGACGCGGAAGCGCCGGGAGCAGACGGGCTCGAGCACGCAGAGCGCGGCGTTGACGTGGGCGAAGGTCGTCGCGGTATCGCAGGGGTCTTTCCCCGCCGCCGTGTAATGGAGCAGAAAACGGTCCACCGTGAGCTTGCCGAACTTTTTCAAGCTGTCGAGCACTCTCCCCAGCAGATCGAAGATCTCATCGACCGTAAAGTCGAGCTTCTTTTTCTCTTTTGGCTTTTCCTCTGTCTCCTTGGGCGGTTTTTCTTTCTTCTTTTTCGGCTTTTTCTCTTTCTTCGGCTTCTTCTCGTGCTTCTCGCGCATCTTCCGCGGGATAAGCTGGATCAGGATGCCGCAGACCTTGGCAGAGACCTTGAGCTCTCCGCCGATATATTCCACATCCGCCCCGACGGGCATAAGCAGGAGAAACAGCAGCAGGAGCAGCACCAGAGCCAGCGCGCCGAGCAGCGTGAAGCCGAGGATCTTTAAAATGAGCAGCAGGATCTGCACAAAGGTCAATGTTCATCCCTCCCCGTCGCTTGTTTCTTCCGTTCCTTCTTTTTCTTTGAATTCGTCCAGGCTGATTTGATCCGAGGAGCCGCTCTGCAGCTCTTCGATCTTTTTCTGAAGCTCCTGTACGCCGTCGGCGCTGTTCAAGTCCGGCAGCTTCGGCAGCTCGTCAAGAGAGCTCACGCCCATCGTGCGCAGAAATACGTCCGTCGTCCTCAGCAGCGAGGGGCGGCCCGGAACGTCCAGCCGTCCGCAAACCTCGATAAGTCCCCGCTCGAGGAGCGTGGAGACCGTATAGGAGCTGTCCACGCCGCGCACCTGGTCGATATAGGCGCGGGTCACGGGCTGGAAATAAGCCGTAATGGCCAGCGTCTCCAGCGCGCTCTGGCTCAGCTGCGGCGGTTTGCGCTGCTCCAGCGTTTTGGTGATATACGGCGCGTATTCCGGCGCCGAGCAAAGCTGCAGCCTGTCGTCGAGCTGCAGGAGGCGGATGCCTCGTTCTTCCCTCTCGTACAGCTCCGCAAGCTCCCGGGCGGCGATGAGGATCTCGTCCTCATCCCTTCCGAGCACCAGCGACAGCCGTGCGGCGGGGATGCTCTCGCCCGAGGCGAAGAGGATCGCCTCCAGGGCCGATTTCAGTTCAGCCATCATTATCACTCAACAATCTTTTCCAGTATCTCGTCGGTATCGCCGCCGATGAATTCCACGCTGTAGCCTTTTCCTCTGCGGCGCAGCCGGAGAGAGCCGATGCTGCACAGCTCCAGCACGGAGATGAAGGTGGCCACCACCTCGCTGCGCGAGGAGCAGGCGGCATAGAGCGCGCGCAGGGTGGAGCTCTTTTGTCTGAGTTTTTCGATCAGCTCGCGGCTTTTGTCGCGGACGCTGTAGGCGATCTTTCCCGGCGTTGCGCGAATGACTTCGCTTGCGTCGACGGTCTTGCCGCCCCGGGCGTAAATGTGCGCGAGCGCGCGCAGCAGATCCGCTGCTTCGTGGCGGTAGGCGTATTCCGCGCTCTGGCGCGGCAGCGGCTCGGGCAGCTTGGCAAAATACAGCATGCCGTACTCGGCGGCCTTCTTCAGCTCCGGCGTGACTTTCCCGACCGCGGCGAGCGTGTCGCGGGCGCGCAGCGCCTCGAGCGACTGCATCAGAAGCTCCAGCTCGCTCGGTTCCTCGTCGGAGGAGAGCAGCGTCTTCGTCTTGATGTAGAGCAGGTGCGAGGCCATCTGCACGAACTCGCTTGCGATCTCCAGATCCATGCTCTGCATCCGCTCGAGATAGGCGAGATACTGATCGAGGATATCGGAGATCTTCAGGTCGCGGATCTCTATTTTGTTCTTGGACAGCAACATCAGGATCAGGCTGAGAGGACCTTCGAAGTCCTGCAGCTCGTTCTTCTCCCGGACGATGCCCTCGAGACGGAAGTTCGGATTCTCCATATCAGCTTACCATATTGAACAGAGCGAAGCCCCACTGCGCAAAAATAAAGAGCCTCTCCGTCAGAAAGGAAATCGCCGTGCGCAGCGGCGCGCCCAGCACATTGGTGAACACCAGCGCGTAGAGCAGGATCATGCCGTAGCGCTCATAGCGCATGAGCTGGTAATAGGCGCGGTCGCTCACAAGCGAGAAGAGCACCTTCGAGCCGTCCAGCGGCGGGATGGGAATGAGATTGAAGACCGCAAAGCCCATCGAGATGACGGCCGTGAGCTGGATCATATCCAGCAGATAGCCCGCCGCGGCGGAGCCGTTTTTGTTCAGCGGGACGTACAGCAGCCCGTAGACAAAGAAAAAAACACAGGTGATCAGGACATTGCTGACCGGCCCGGCGAGAGAGGTGAGGGCCATGCCGCGCTTGGGATCACGGAAGTTCATCATGTTGACAGGCACGGGCTTGGCCCAGCCCACATGCGCCGCCACCATCATGATGAGACCCATGAGATCAAGGTGCTTGATCGGATTGAGCGTCAGCCGCCCCGCTCGCTTTGCGGTATCGTCGCCGAGCACGTATGCCACAATGCCGTGGCTGAGCTCGTGCAGGGTAATGCAGACGAGCGAGGGGATCACGCCCAGCAGGATGCTGAGAACGTAGGAGAAGTCAAAGCCCTCCCGTATTTCCTGCCACGCGCCGATCTCGCCCACCTCCCTTAACAGGTTTATTTTATCAAATACGGACAAAAAAAACAAGCCGGAACTGGTATTTCCGGCTTGTGATTCCGCAAAAACACTATTCTGGAAAGATTGCCTTGAGCAGCTCTTCCCTGCCCGTCCCGCTTTCGGCGGAGAACGGGATCAGAAGGACGCTCTCATCCAGCTCAAGCGTCTCGCGGATGAGACGCAGATTGGGCTCGATCTCGCTTTTTTTCAGTTTGTCGAGCTTGTTGGCCACAACAAGGAACGCCGCGCCGCTGTTCTTGAAATACTCCGCCATCGTTCTGTCGTCGGCTGTCGGTTTGTGACGCGCGTCCACGATCATCACGCCGAGATCGTACAGGCCTTTCCCCGTAAAAAAGCTCTCCATCAGGGCCGACCAGCGTTCCTTCTCGGCACGGGAGACCTTGGCAAAGCCGTAGCCGGGCAGGTCGATGAAATAGGCGCGGCCGTCAACAAGGAAGTAGTTCACATGCACGGTCTTGCCCGGCTCGGAGCCGACGCGCGCAAAGTTCCTGCGTCCCAGCAGGCGGTTGATGACCGAGGATTTCCCGACGTTCGACTTGCCCGCAAAAGCGATGCGCGGCATCGACGTCTGGATGAACTGCGCGCTCGAGGCCGCGGACTTGACGAACTCTACCTTGTTCAGATTCGGTCTTGTCATCAACCACCTACTGTCTGACGGCGGCGCAAAGCTCGCGCTTCGCGCTCAGCGGCATGCCGGGCGCGTCGGCTTTTTCCTCAGCGGGGACGAGCGCGGTCTCGAGCACCTCGTCGATACTGCGCACCGTGACAAATCGCAGCGCGGCGCGCACGGTCTGGTCGATCTCGGCGAGGTCGCTGCGGTTTTCCTCCGGCAGGATCACGGTGGAGACGCCTGCGCGCAGCGCGGCCATGGTCTTCTCCTTCAGCCCGCCGATGGGCAGCACGCGGCCGCGCAGCGTGATCTCGCCCGTCATCGCAACGTCGCGGCGCACCGCACGGCCCGTCAGCGCAGAGGCGAGCGCCGTGACCACGGTCACGCCCGCGGAAGGCCCGTCCTTGGGAACGGCCCCCTCCGGGAAGTGGATATGGATGTCCCTGTTCTGATAGAAATCGGGATCGATGCCCAGCCCCCCGGCGCGGCTGCGCAGACAGGTGACCGCCGCGCGGGCCGACTCCTTCATCACGTCGCCGAGGTTGCCGGTCAGCTCGATCTTGCCCGTGCCTTCGAGCACGGCGCACTCGACGTCCAGCACCTCTCCGCCGACGGAAGTATAGGCAAGGCCGCGCACAAGGCCAACCTCGTCGCGCTCGCGCAGCGTCTCGCGGACGTATTTGCGCGTTCCGAGCAGCGCCTCGAGCGCGTCGGCGTGCACCTTGACGCTCTTCGTCTTTCCCTCCGCGATCTCATAGGCCGTCCTGCGGCAGATCTTTGCGATCTCCCGCTCGAGGATGCGGACGCCGGACTCGCGGGTATAAAGGCTGATGATCGCGCGGATCGCGTCGTCGTCGAAGCGCAGCTGCGCGGCTTTGAGACCGTGCTTTTTTCGCTGCTTCGGGATCAGGTGGCGCTTCGCGATCTGCAGCTTTTCCTCGTCGGTATAGCTCGAGAGCTCGATGACCTCCATGCGGTCGAGCAGCGCGCGGGGGATCGTGTCGGTCGTGTTCGCGGTGGTGATGAAAAACACCTCGGACAGGTCGAAGGGGATCTCGAGGAAGTGATCGCGGAACGTGCTGTTCTGCTCGCCGTCGAGCGCCTCGAGCAGCGCCGCGGAGGGGTCTCCGCGGTAGTCCGAGCCGAGCTTGTCGATCTCGTCGAGCACCATCAGCGGGTTGCAGCTCTTCGCCTGGATGATCCCGCTGATGATCCGCCCCGGCATCGAACCGATGTAGGTTTTGCGGTGGCCGCGGATCTCGGCCTCGTCGTGCACGCCGCCCAAAGACAGGCGCACGCACTTGCGGTTCGTGGCCCGCGCGATCGAGAGCGCGACGCTGGTCTTGCCCGTGCCCGGAGGGCCGACGAGGCAGATAAGTCCGCCCTTGACCTCGGGCGTGAGCTGACGCACGGCCAGATACTCCAGAATGCGTTCCTTGACCTTCTCGAGACCGAAATGGTCGGCGTCGAGGACCTTGCGCGCCCTGGCCGTGTCGACGGTCTCCTTCGTCCGAACGCCCCAGGGGATCTCCAGGCAGGTGTCGAGATAGCCGCGGATGACCGCCGCCTCGGCTGAGCCGAAGGGCTGCTTCTGCAGCTTTCCCAGCTCCTTGAGGAGCTTTTCGCGGATCTCGGCGCTCACGGGCAGAGCCTCGATTTTCGCACGGTATGTATCGGCTTCCTCACCCTCGCTCTCGCCGCCGAGCTCGGACTGGATGAGCTTGAGTTCCTCGCGCAGAAAGTATTCCCGCTGGCCGCGGTTGACCTGCTCCTGCGTGGCGTCGCTCAGTTCCTTCTCGATCGTGAGGATCTCGATCTCGCGGCTGAGCAGCTTGCCCAGCAGCGCCAGGCGGCGGCTCGGATAGAGTTCTTCCAGCAGCTGCTGCTTGTTTTCCACCGAGAAACGCGCGTTCTGCGCGATGTAGCTGATGACAAAGCCCAGGTCGGGGTTGGCAATGACGTTGAGCAGCTGCTCGTTCATCATGTCCGGATTGAGCTGCAGATACTCTCTGAACAGATTCAGACAGTTGCGGACGAGCGCCTCCTTGCGCTCGGAGCGCACGCGCTCGGGCTTGTCCGGCAGCTCGACGATCCTGGCCGTGTAATATCTCCCTTCGGTGTCGATCTCCTCCGCCGCGGCGCGGTACAGGCCCTCGACCATCACGCGGCAGACGTTGGCGCGGCTCTGACGCAGCTGTTGACGAACGCGGCAGACCGTGCCGACACGGTAGATATCGTCCTCGCCCGGCGCGTCGAGCGCGACATCTTTCTGCGCGGCGAGAAAGATCAGGCTGCCGTGCTTGACCGCCGCGCCGAGCGCGGCGACGGAGCCGGGGCGCTCGACGTCAAAGGTCAGCAGCACGCCGGGAAATACGTTCAGCCCGCGCAGGGGCAGCAGGGGCAGCTCGGTATAGTCGGTTTGTTTGGTTTCGTTCATATTTCTTCCTCCCTTCGAGGAGACGACGCCCGGACGCTCTTGTCAGTCCTTCGGCGCCGTGCGGCGGATGACCGTCGGGCTTGTGTTCTCGCGGACGCACTCCCCGGTCACGACGACTTTTTCGATTTCCGGATCGGAGGGCACCGAGAACATGATGTCGGTCATGATGTTCTCCATGACGCTGCGCAGACCGCGCGCGCCGATCTTGCGCTCGATGGCCCTGTCGGCCACGGCCTCGAGCGCTTCGGGCTCGAAGACGAGCTCGACGTCGTCGTAGCCGAGCAGCGTCTGATACTGGCGCGTCATGGCGTTTTTCGGCTCGGTAAGGATGCGCACGAGGTCGTCCCGGCCCAGCGAATCAAGCGTCGCCACGACGGGCAGACGGCCGACAAGCTCCGGGATGATGCCGAACTTCAGCAGGTCGTGCTGCTGCACGAGACGCAGGATCTCGCCCACGTCGCGTTCGGCGCCGCTCTTGATTTCGGCACCGAAGCCCATGCTCTTCTTATCGGTACGCTTCTCGATGATCTTGTCGAGACCGTCGAAGGCGCCGCCGCAGATGAAGAGAATGTTCGTGGTGTCCACGTGGATGAACTCCTGCTGCGGGTGCTTGCGCCCGCCGTTGGGCGGGACGTTGGCGATCGTGCCCTCGAGCAGCTTCAGAAGCGCCTGCTGCACACCCTCCCCGGAGACGTCGCGCGTGATGGAGGGGTTCTCGCTGCGGCGGGCGATCTTGTCAATCTCGTCGATATAGACGATGCCGCGCTGCGCGCGCTCGACGTCAAAGTCGGCAGCCTGCAGCAGCTTTAAAATGACGTTCTCCACGTCCTCGCCGACATAGCCGGCCTCGGTGAGCGTGGTCGCGTCGGCGATGGCAAAGGGCACGTCGAGCATCCTGGCCATCGTCTGGGCAAAAAGCGTCTTGCCGCTGCCCGTGGGGCCGATGAGCAGGATGTTGCTCTTCTGCAGCTCCACATCGTCCTTCGCGCCGTGCAGGATGCGCTTATAGTGGTTGTAAACCGCTACGGAGAGGACGATCTTTGCCCGCTCCTGTCCGATCACATACTCGTCGAGACCGGCCTTGATCTGCGCGGGCTTGGGAAGCTTTTCGAGCACGAGAGGCAGTCCGTCATAGCCCTCGGGAGGGGCGGCAGGCAGATCCCCGATGATGCTCGCGCACATACGCACGCACTCGTCGCAGATATAGCTGCCGTTGCCCGCGATCAGACGGTTCGCCAGCGACTGCGGCTTGCCGCAGAAGGAGCAGCGGATGAGTTTTCTGTCTTCGTTTCTCGGCATAACGATTCTCCTTCAACAAAAGGAACGTAAAGGGGGAACTTTCGGCAGTTCCCCCTCATTCAGGCATTAACGCTTGTAGATGACCTTGTCGATCAGGCCGTACTCCCGGGCCTCTTCGGCGGTCATGAAATGATCGCGCTCGGTGTCCCGCTCGATCTCGGCGACGTCCTTGCCGGTGTTCCCGGCCAGGATCTCGTTGAGCCGTTTCTTGACCTTGAGGATCCGTTCGGCCTGGATCCGGATATCCGTGGCCTGGCCCTGGCTGCCGCCGGAGGGCTGGTGGATCATGATCTCCGCATTCGGCAGAGCGATGCGCTTGCCCTTCGCGCCGGAGGAGAGCAGGAAGGCTCCCATCGAGGCGGCCATGCCGATGCAGATCGTGGAGACGTCGGGCTTGATGTACTGCATCGTGTCGTAGATCGCCATGCCGGCCGTGATCACGCCGCCGGGGCTGTTGATATAGAACTGGATGTCCTTGTCAGGGTCCTGCGCTTCGAGATAGAGGAGCTGGGCCACGATCAGGCTTGCCGTGGTGTCGTTGACTTCCTCGCTGAGCATCACGATGCGGTCGTTGAGGAGTCGGGAGAAGATGTCGTAGGAGCGCTCTCCGCGGCTCGTCTGCTCAACGACGTAGGGGACTAAACTCATTGTATGAAACTCTCCTTTCACCTATCCAAGAGAGCATATCCTGTTCCCTGTGGAATTATTCGGCTTTCTCTTCCTCTGCCTTCGGCTCGGCCTTTTTGCGCGTGCGCTTGGGCTTGACCTCGGCCTCCTCGGTCTTCGGGGCTTCCTCAGCCTCTTCGGCTTTGGGCGCGGCCTTCTTGCTCGCTCTCTTCTTCGGGGCGGGCTTCTTTTCTTCCTCCGCTGCGGGAGCGGCGGCTACGGCGCTGTCAACGATCAGCTTTCCGGCCTTCTCCTTCTTGAGCTCGGCAGCGAGCACCTCCTCGCCGAAGTAGCTCTTGAGCTGCTCGGCCGTAGCGCCGAAGCCCTCCGCCATCTTCTTGACATACTCGTCGATCTCCTCGGCCGTGGCCTCGATCTTCTCTTCCTCCGCGACGGCCTCGAGCAGCAGATCGTTCTTGACCTGGTACACGGCGGCGGGACGGATGTTGAGATTCATCATGTTCTCGTCGACGCCGAGCATCTCCATGATCTTCTCAACGGGCATATTGCGGTCGGTCATGCCGAAGTTGGCTGCGTAGTTGCGCAGGATGTCCTCGACCTTCGAGGCGATCATCGAGTTCGGGACGGCAACGCTCATGTTGTCGATGGCCTTCTTGACGATTTCGCTGCGGAAGGCGCTGTCGGCCTGCTCGTTGAAGCGTTTTTCGATGTTGGCGCGGACGTCGGCCTTGTACTCGTCGAGCGTATCGAAGCCGTTGTCGCCGGCGAAGTCGTCGTCGAGCGCAGGCAGCTCGTTGTAGCTCAGGCCGTTGAGCTTGACCTTGAATACCACGGCCTTGCCCGCGAGTTCGGGAGTATATTCCTGCGGGAAGGTGATATCGAGATCCTTCTCCTCGCCGATCTTCATACCGACGATCTGCTCCTCAAAGCCGGGGACAAAGGAATTGGAGCCCAGCTCCAGCTCATAGCCCTCGGACTTGCCGCCGTCAAAGCGCTCGCCGTTGAGGAAGCCGTCGAAGTCGATATTGGCGAAATCGCCCATCTGCGCCGCGCGGTCTTCCACCGTGATCTTGCGGGCGTTGCGCTTACGTGCGCTCTCAAGCTCGGAGGCGACGTCCTCGTCCGTGATCTCGCGGACAGGGCGCTCGGCCTCGAGGCCCTTGTACTGGCCGAGGGTGACGGCCGGATAGATCTCGGCGGAGAAGGTGTACTCTACGCCCTTCTCTTCGGTAACGTTCACGTCTTTGATCGCAGGCGCGCCTACGATATTCAGCTCGCCTTCCTTGACGCCGAGGTCGAAGGCCGCGGGCGCCAGCTCGTCCATTGCGTCCTGATAGAACACCTCGGAGCCGTACATGCCCTCGATGATGGCGCGGGGCGCTTTGCCCTTGCGGAAGCCGGGGATGTTTATATTCTTCTTTGCCTTGAGGTAGGCGGCGTTGAGGGCCTTCTCAAACTCGGCCGCGTCGCAGCTCACCTGGAAGGATACGGTATTGTCTTCTTTTTTCTCGATATTCTTGACGATCATGGTTGCTTGCCTCCTTATATCTTTACAGACTGCGCTATCATAACAGAAAACCGCAGTAAAATCAATGACTTTTTGATGAAATCGCGCTTCTGTTTCGCCCTTTTTACGGCCCTTTGATCTCGATCGGCTCAAAGCCGAGAGCGTCGGCCGAAACGAGGCGGAATTCCGTCCCGCCCTGCCATCCGTTGAAGGCAAAACGGCAGCCCTTGCCGTGGATATGGCCGTAGCAGCACAGACGCACCTCATACGCGCGCAGCAGCTCGAGGATCTCCTCGCAGCGGTATCGGCCGAAGATCGGCGGATAGTGCAGAAAGACGAGCTTTTCCCTATCCCCCGCCGATTCCAGGGATGTTTTGAGGCGTCCGATCTCGCGCAGCATGATCTTTCTGTCGTGCGGCGCGCCTGTCTCTTCCTCATAAAACCAGCCGCGCGTGCCGCAGATCGCCTGCTCGCCGTAAACGAAAGAGTTGTTATGGAGGATATCGATCGTTCCGATGCCGTGTGCGGCAAAGAACTTTTTTGCCTTGGCCGCCGTGCTCCACCAGTAGTCGTGGTTGCCCTTGAGAATGATCTTCCGACCGGGCAGGGCGTCGATGAACAAAAAATCCTCCAGCGCCCCGTCCAGGTCCATCGCCCAGCTGAGGTCGCCGCAGATCACGCAGACATCGTCGTCATGAAGTTTTGAAAAGCCCGCCTGAAGCTTTTCGGCGTGGTTTTCCCAGTTTTCGCCGAAGATGTTCATGGGCTTGTCCCTGCCGATGGCAAGGTGCAGATCGCCGATCGCGTAAAGTGCCATGTCTGACCTCGCATAAAAGCGTTTCGATGTTCAAAAACTACCTGTGATTTACCGGGAAAGGAGAAACCGAAATGTCTGAGAAAAAGCACGAGATCCTGCCGGGCGTGGGCTGCGATGTGACGAACTGCAAGTTCAACACCGTCGACTGCCGCTGCAGCGCCGAGACGATCCGCGTGCGCGGTGAAAGGGCTGAGACGAAGGGCGAGACCTGCTGCTCGACCTTCTGTCCGCGCGGGAGCTGCTGAGTTGTTTTCGGGAGGAGCAAGCTCCTCCCCTACATATTATTGCCGATCATTCGAAAGCGTTTTCTATGTGGTTGATCGTGACCTTTCCGTCGGCTCCGTCCGGCGCATAGATCTCGATCACGTCAAAGCGCGGCTGCAGCGCGGTCTCGTTCTGTGAAAGATACAGCGCCGCCGTCGAGCGGATGCGCTGCCGCTTGGCGGCGGTGACGAACTCGCGCGCCGCGGCGAAGTCCGCGCTCTTGCGCAGCTTGACCTCGACGAATACAAGATATCGCCCACGCTGCGCGATCAGGTCGATCTCCCCGAAGCGGCAGGCGTAATTCGTCTCCAGAATGCGGTAGCCGCGCAGGCGCAGATACCGCGCCGCGCGCTCCTCGCCGAAGCGGCCGAGTTCCTTCGTTCGCATCAATGCATCTTCCTCAGAAAGCTCATACGGTGGATCTCGGAGGGGCCGTACTCCCGGATCGCAGCGTAGTGCGCCGCCGTGCCGTAGCCCTTGTGCTTTTCAAAGCCGTACTGCGGATACTTCTGTGCCATGTCCAGCATGCAGCGGTCTCGCGTCACCTTGGCGAGGATGCTTGCCGCGGCGATGTCCGCGCATTTGCCGTCGCCGCCGATCACGCAGCGGCTGGGGCAGTCGATGCCTTTGTTCCGGTTGCCGTCGATCAGCGCGAGCGCGGGTTTGATCGACAGCTGCCCGATCGCCCGGTTCATGGCGAGAAAGGTGGCCTCGAGGATGTTGCGTTCCTCGATCTCCTCGACCGAGGCAAAGGCGATCCCATAAGCGAGCGCCTTCGACACGATCTCGTCGTAGAGCGCCTCGCGCCGCTTCTCGCTGAGCTTTTTCGAGTCGTTGAGCCCTTCGATCACGCAGCCGCGCGGGAGGATGACCGCCGCGGCGCAGACCGGCCCGGCCAGCGGGCCGCGTCCGGCCTCGTCCACCCCGCAGAGCGGATCGAAGCCGCTGTCGTAAATCTCGTTCTCCAAGCTCCAGAGTTCTGTCATTCCGGTCTCTCCAAACTCAGGCGGCCGAGCTTTCCGCCGTGGTATTCGTCCAGCAGCGTATTGGCCATGCGCTCGAGATCGTACTCTCCTCTGGAAACAAGAAAGCCGCGGCGCTTCGCGGCCTGCTCGAGCAGTTCAAAGCCGTTTTCTTCCCCCTCGGGCGCGATACCGTAACGCTCGCGGACAGCCTCGGGGTACAGGCGGCGCAGGCGCAGCATGAAATTCGCCGCGAGCGTCTCGCGGTCGATCACGTCGCTTTTGATCGCATTGGTGACGGCCAGCATCTCTCCGACCTCCTGGCTGTCGAACTTCGGCCAGAGGATGCCCGGCGTATCAAGCAGGTCGAGCGAGCGGTCGATGCTGATCCACTGGCGGCCGCGGGTCACGCCGGGCTTGTCGCCCGCCAGGGCGGCTTTGCGCCCGGCGACCTTGTTGATGAAGGTGGATTTCCCGACATTGGGGATACCCAATATCATCACTCTGAGCGTGCGGCCGCTCTGCCCCTTTCGCTCGTACTCGGCAAGCTTGTCTTTGAGCAGCTCGCGTACGGCGGGGACGAAACCGTTCACGCCCCTGCCGGAGCGCGCGTCTGTCTCCAGCACGGCAAGTCCCTGCGCGCGGAAGAACGCCGCCCACCGCTTCGTCACGGCAGGGTCGGCCAGATCACAGCGGTTGAGGATCACGAGCCTCGGTTTTCCTTCTGCCAGCCGGTCGATATCCGGGTTGCGGCTCGAGCGCGGGATGCGCGCGTCTAGGATCTCGCACACGGCGTCGACCAGTTTGACGTTTTCCTCGATCATGCGCTGCGCTTTTGTCATGTGGCCGGGAAACCACTGGATATTCAGCTTTTCCAGCTTGGTTTCGGCCATTACTCCACGCTCCCGAAGCTGGAGAAGGGATAGATCACCATCAGCACCTTACCGACGACAAGGCGCTTGTCCACCATGCCGATGCGCTTGTCACGGCTGTCGGTGGAGGCGTTGCGGTTGTCTCCCATGACGAAAAGGCAGTTTTCCGGCACAGTCTGCGGACCGATAAAGTCGATTTTGGTGGTGGTGAGGACGTCGATATAATCCTCCTCCGCCGCCTCGCCGTTGACGTAGACGATGCCCCTTTCAAAGTCGATGTTCACGGTATCGCCCTCGACGGCGATCACGCGCTTGACCAGCGCCTTGTTTTCATCGTAGCTGTCTTTTTTGAATATAACGATATCGCCGCGCTTCGGCTCATAGAACAGGTCGGACACCAGCACCTTGTTGCCGTTGCTCAGCGTGGGGAACATCGAGCTGCCGTTCACATCCATGATGCGAAGCACGAACACGAACACCAGCACACAGATGAGCAGCGCCGAGATCAGCGACTGGATCCAGTCGTAGGTCTCGCGCCTGGCCTTCACCTCCGGCGAGGGCTTGTCCTTCTTATTATCTTTCTTTTTGCTTTTGGTCTTCTTCTCGTCCACAGGATGATCTCTCCTATCCCGCAAGTAAACGACGATTCATTCGGCGAGAGCGAATCCTGAGAGAATTTGGGTTCTGACGACGGCACTTTTTGCGGGAATACTTTGTGTATTGCAAGAAAAAGTGACGAAGTCAGGGCACAAATTGTCCGGGAGGCGCCGAAGACGAACGATTCAGCGTTTACACAGTCATTCATGCTAACTGATATATTATATACCTAATTAAGCGCTTGTGGCAACTATCAAAAATCTGTCTGCCGGAGAATAAAAAAAGGAAGCCCGAAAGGCTTCCTTTTTTCGCAACAGATCAGAGGCGCTCTTTGACCTTCGCGCTCTTGCCCACGCGGTCGCGCAGGTAGTAGAGCTTGGCCCTGCGGACCTTGCCCTTGCGGACGGTGGCGACGGAGACGATGGAGGGAGAATGTACCGGAAATACCTTCTCGCAGCCGACGCCGTAAGAGATACGGCGCACGGTGATGGTCTCGTTGATGCCGCCGTGCTTCTTGGCGATGATCGTGCCCTCGAAAGCCTGCGTACGCTCGCGGTTGCCTTCCTTGACACGGACGAGGACACGCACGGTGTCGCCGACGTTCATCTCGGGCAG
>JAFSJZ010000039.1 GCA_017449185.1 Oscillospiraceae bacterium | reverse complement strand
TTTTTTTGGGGGGGGGGCGCGCCTTCGGCGCGATGATCCGTTTCGCTCAATTTGTCGGGAGGGGACTGAAGATCCCCTCCCGATGACTATCCACCGATATTCTTATAAGAACAAGCCCACTCCGTCGGCTTTTCCTTGCTATTTCAGTTCCTTCAATTCCTCCGGTGTGAACGAATAGACCTTATCGCAGAACTGACAGCTTACGTCGACGTCCTTTCCTTCTGCAATCATGCTTTGAAGCTCCTCCGGCCCGACGCTGCGCAGGGCTTCTTCGACGCGCTCGCGCGAGCAGTAGCAGCGGTATTCGATGGTTTTTTCCGAGACAATGTGATATTCCAGCCCCTTCAATACCTGCGCGAACACACTCTCCGCGCCGTCCTCGGCGAGAATCGTCGTGAGCTGATCCATCAGAAAGATGTTCTCTTCAAGCTGCGCGATCAGCGCCTCGTCTGCGCCGGGCATGAGCTGCACGATAAAGCCGCCCGCAGCTTTTATACTGCGGTCGGTGTCCACCAGCACGCCCAGCGCGCAGGCAGAGGGAACCTGCTCGCTCTCGGTGAGATAGGCGGTCAGATCCTCGGCGATCTCGCCGGAGACGAGCGCAGTCGAGCCGATGTACGGCTCCTTCAGCCCGAGATCGCGGCTGACCGTCAGCATCCCGTCGCGCCCCACCGCGCCGCCGACGTCCAGCTTCCCGTCGCCGCGCAGCGGCAGATGGACCTGAGGATTTTCCGCATAGCCGCGCACGTTGCCCTCGCTGTCGGACACCGCCACAACGCTGCCGATCGGGCCGCCTCCGTTGATGCGGATCGTCAGGCTGCCTTTTTCCTCCTTCATCGCGTCGCCAAGCAGGGAGGCGGCGCACAGCGTCCGGCCCAGCGCAGCCGCGGCCGTGGGGCTGCAGGCGTGGATGACGCGAGCGCGCTCGACGGCAGCGCGCGCGTCGACGACGGCCATCTTCACAAAACCGTCGGCCGCCGTGGCGCGAATGATCTTATCCATTCTCTCAGCTCCTTTTTGCTGTCACGAAAATGCGCCCGAGTTCGCCCTGCGGGCCGAATTTGTCGAAACGCACGTTCTCGAAGCCGTTCTTCACAAGCTCCCGGCGCAGCGCCTCCGGCTCGTGGGCGTATTCGACGTGTTCCTCTCCGCTGCGGCGCCAGAGCTCGCCTTCCCGCTCAAAAAGGTCCATGCCGTAGACGAGGCAGTCCCCGTCCCGGTCATAGTCCGCCCGCCATAGGCAGAGCAGGTCCTCGTCCTCGTCTACGAAGACGCTGCCGTCCAGCTCGCGCAGGCTTTCGGGGGATTTGATGTCGAAAATCAGCAGCCCGCCGGGACGGATGAAGAGCCGCAGCCGCCGAAAGACCTCGCCGAGGTCTTCCCACGGCAGATAGTTGATCCCGTCGAGAGAACAGACGGCTGCGTCGACCGTGCCGTAGAGATCGAGCTCCTGCGCGCTCTGACAGACGAAGAGCGGGGCGGGGGACAGCGCGGCGCACTTTTCCCTGGCCTCCATCAGCATCTCCTCCGAGCGGTCGGCGGCGATCATCTCATAGCCGCGGCGGCACAGCTCCGCCGTCAGCGTTCCCGTCCCGCAGCAGAGGTCGAGCAGGAGGCGGAACTCGCCGCCGTCGCGCACGAATTCCGCCTCGTAATAATCTGCGAAACTGCCGTAGGGAACGTCGCCAGTCAGCGTGTCATACCACGCCGCAAGCGGTCCGTAACAGTTCATGTCTTCTCTTCCTCCGTCTTGTTCAGACGCGAGAAGGCAATCTCATAACCGCCTTTTCCATACTGCAGCGAACGGTTGACACGGCTGATCGTGGCGCTCGATGCGCCGGTCTGGGCCAGAATGTCGTTGTAGATCATACCCTTGTCCAGGCATACGGCCACCTGATAGCGCTGCTCCATCGCCATCAGCTCGGACACGGTGCACAGGTCGTCGAAAAATTTCATGCACTCGTCTACGTCGCGAAGCGTCAGGATCGCCTTATACATATCCTCGCTGCGCGGTTTTTTGGGAAGTTTGTTCATAAGCGGCCTCCATTTGTTTCGATATGCTTGCGTATAATCACATATTACCACTTTAATTTGTAAAAGTAAAGAGGAAAACGCACGAAAGCAGCTATGATTCCCCATGCGAAATGCCGCGCGGGCTGAGCCTTCAGCGCGCAATAAATACTTGCGGTTTTTTCCCGGACGGGATATAATAAATAGGACAAAACAGGCAAAGGAGGAAGAAGAGAATGCTTCAGTACTTTCATGGCATGACCGCCGTATGGGTCGTGCTGATCGTCGTCTTTCTCATTATTGAAGGCGCAGCGCCCGGACTGGTATCGATCTGGTTCGCGCTCGGCGCACTGGCTGCGCTGATCTCTGCGCTGCTCGGCGCACAGCTGTGGCTGCAGTGCGTATGGTTTGTCGTCGTTTCGCTGCTCGCGCTCATCGCCACGCGTCCGCTGGCGAAAAAATACGTCAATTCCAAGACGCAGGCCACAAACGCCGATATGCTCATCGGGCAGGAGTGCATCGTCACCGAGACGATCGACAAGCTCCGCGGGACCGGCGCCGTCACAGTCGGCGGCAAGGTCTGGACGGCGCGTGCGGACGGAGAAGAAACCGTCATCGAGGAAGGAAGCGTCGCCGTCGTCGAAAGGATCGAGGGCGTCAAACTGATTGTCAGAAGGAAATCATAAACAGGAGGTATTATCATGATTGCTCTTATCATCATCGCCGTTATCGTCATTATCCTGATCGTCGTCAACATCCGTATCGTCCAGCAGGCGAGAGCCTTCGTTATCGAGCGTCTGGGCGCCTATAAAGAGACCTGGAACGTCGGTCTGCACGTCAAGATGCCGTTCGTCGACCGTGTGGCCAAGATCGTCTCTCTCAAGGAGCAGGTCGCCGACTTCCCGCCCCAGCCCGTTATCACCAAGGATAACGTCACCATGCAGATCGATACGGTCGTCTATTTCCAAATCACCGACCCGAAGCTCTTCACCTACGGCATCGAACAGCCCATGGTCGCCATCGAGAACCTCTCGGCCACGACGCTGCGTAACATTATCGGCGATCTCGAACTGGACCAGTGCCTGACCAGCCGCGACATCATCAACTCGAAGATGCGCTCCATCCTCGACGAGGCGACCGACCCCTGGGGCATCAAGGTCAACCGCGTTGAGCTCAAAAACATCCTCCCGCCCAAGGAGATCCAGAACGCGATGGAGAAGCAGATGAAGGCCGAGCGTGAACGCCGCGAAGCCATCCTCCGCGCCGAAGGCGAGAAGCGCGCCGCCATCCTCGAGGCCGAAGGCGAGAAGGAGTCCGCAATCCTGCGCGCCGATGCGAAAAAGCAGCAGCAGATCCTCGAAGCCGAAGGCGAGGCCCAGGCCATCCTGAAGGTGCAGACCGCTACAGCCGAAGGCATTCGCCTGATCAACGAGTCCGCGCCCTCCGAGGCCGTGCTGCGCATCAAGGCGCTCGAGGCCTTCGCCGCCGCCGCGAACGGCACCGCAACCAAGATCATCATCCCCAGCGAGATCCAGGGCCTTGCCGGTCTGGCCGAGGGCGTGATCGAGGCTACCAAGAAATAAAAAAAAGATATACCGGCAGTCTTTCTGCCGGTATTCTTTTCGGAGGGTTGAAAATGAACAGCACAGCAAAGGACTTCCTTGGCCGCCACGGCATGTCGCCGGAACGGATCGATCCGGCGGTGTACGCCCCGCGAATGGCTGAGAGCATGGCCGAGGGCCTTGCGGCCGAGGGACGCATGCTTCCGATGATCCCGACCTATCTGAAAAACAGCGGCGCCGTACCTCAAGGCGAAAAGGCCGTCGTGATCGACGCGGGCGGAACCAATTTCCGCTGCGCGCTCGCCTGCTTTACCGAGCGGGGCTTCGAGATCAGCGACGTGTTCAAGACAAAGATGCCCGGCATCGGCAAGAGTGCTGCCTGGGAAGAGTTCATCTCCTTTATTGCCGACTCCATCATGCCTTATATGGACCGTGCGGACAAGATCGGCTTCTGCTTTTCCTACTCCGCGGACATTACGCCCGAGATCGACGGCCGCGTTATCCGCATCGACAAAGAGGTTGTCATCACCGGCTCCGAGGGCAAGCTGGTCGGCGCCTCTCTCATCGAAGAGCTCGAACGCCGCGGCTGCCGCGGCAAGAGCGTCGTGATCCTCAACGATACGGCGGCTGTGCTGCTCGGCGTGTCCGCCACGCTCGACAAGGAAAAGTACAGCGGCTTCATCGGCCAGATCAACGGCACAGGGACGAACACCTGCTGCATCGTGCCGATCGACAGGATCGAAAAGCTCCATGCTGCGGGCTCGGACGGCGTGATCGTCAACGTCGAGTCCGGCCTGTACGACGGTTTCCCGCGCGGCGATTTCGATCTGGAGCTCGACTGCGAAAGCAACAACCCCGGCTCGAAGCATATGGAAAAAATGACCTCGGGCGTCTATCTCGGAGCACTGTGTCGTATCATCTTCCGCGCTGCCGTCAACGAGGGAGCCCTGTCCGCCGAGAGCGGTGAAGAGATCGACAAACGCGGAGCCTTCGACGCCTCGACGATCGACCGCTGGGCCTCAGGAGAGGACCTGGAAAGTTTTTCTGATGAAGACGGGCGCTTTATTCGGGACGTCTGTCTCGCCGCCTTCGACCGCTCAGCCCGCTGCATGTGCGTGAATCTCACAGCTATCGCGCTTTTGACCGGCGAGGGAACGGACAAGCCGATCTGCGTCTGCGCCGAGGGCTCGCTGGTGCAGAAAAGCCGGTTTTTCCGTCCGATGTTGGAGAAATACCTGGCCGAATATGCCCTGGGGGTGTTCGGCAGAAAACTCGAGTTGACCGTCGGCTATGAGACGACGCTGCCCGGAGCGGCCGCTGCGGTACTGCTCAACAAGTAAGTTTACATAACACATTATCCGGGCTCTCCCGCAACAGGAGGAGAGCCCGGATTTTTTTGCGCTTTTTCTCAATTTGTAGTGGTCAAGCGGAAAATGCTGTGCTATACTAAACTAAATAGCGCATGAATCTATGATTTGGGGGAGAAAGAGATATGAAGTGCCCGTTTTGCGGTTTTTCCGACAGCAAGGTCATTGACTCGCGTCCGGCCGAAGAGGGCGCGACCATCCGTCGCCGCAGGGAATGCCTCGCCTGCCAGAAGCGTTTTACCACCTACGAGATCATCGAGCGTCTGCCGCTGGTCGTTATCAAGCGCGACGGAAGCCGCCAGTCCTTTGACAAGGTCAAGCTTATCAACGGCATGGTACGCGCCTGTGAGAAGCGTCCCGTCTCGCTTTCCCAACTCGAGACCATCGCCGACGAGATCGAACAGGAGCTTCAGAGCGGGCTCGAGCGCGAGGTCAGAACCGTGGACATCGGCGAGATGGTCATGGCGCGCCTCAAGGATGTGGACGAGGTCGCCTACGTGCGTTTTGCCTCGGTCTACCGCAGCTTCAAAGATATCAACACCTTTATGGAGGAACTCTCCAAGCTGCTGACAGAGAAATAACCGCGCCTTCAGAAAACGCTGCTCAGCTGCAGATGCTCCATCCGCGCGATGCTGTCCAGGTGATAGAGCAGCGCCAGATAGGCCGTCCCGACCTCTTCTCCTTTGCGGAGCTCACCGAGCAGTTCAAAAAACGCATCCGACACGGCGTCGATCTCGCCCTGCCGGAGCACGATATGGGCATAGTCGGCCGCCGACTGCCACTGCTTCATCGCCGCCTCCGCTTCTGAGGCGGCGAGCTGCATATCTCCGGCCGAAAGCGCTGCGGAGGAGCGGCAGATATGTGCCTCCACGTCGGCGATCAACTCGTCGAGCAGCTGAAGATTGGTCAGCAGCAGTCCCAGAAGCAGAATCAGCAGCCCCGCCGCGATCAGTCCGCGTTTCATGCTTTCTTTTCCTTTCTTACACAGTATACGCGCGCGGCGTCGTCCACTGTCAGCAGAAAGATCTCCGAGATCTTTCCGCCGTATGGCCGGATCTGCTTCATCAGCCACGTCTCCTCATATCCGCTTTTGCGCAGGTTCTCGCGGATCAGGCGTCCGTCGCTGATCAGGATGCGCGGGAAGCCGCAGTTCTCGACGGACACGTTCAGCGCGGCGGCGCTTGGCGGCGTTTCGCTCTCGTATTGCAGAACACTGAGCTTCCCGTTGGTCTCCAGAAAGGCGTACTCGATCGTGGCAATATCCCGCACGCCGAGCGCGCGCAGCTCAGAGAGCAGCTCGTCGAGCGTAAAACGGTTCCGGCGCATCTCCTTCTGCAGGATCCGACCGTGATCGATCAGCAGGCTCGGTTTCCCGAACAGGAATGCGCGCAGCCGTATGCTGCACATTGTGAGGGTGGAGATCGCCAACTCGCAGCAGAACAGCGTCACGATCGGGATCAGCCCGTTGAGCAGCGGTATACCGATGTCCTGCAGCGGATTGGAAGCGAGATCGGCGATCATCGAGGCCACGATGAATTCGGACAGCTCCATCTCGCCGAGCTGCCGCTTGCCGAGCAGGCGGAGAAAGACAAGGAGCGAAAAATACACGATCAGCGTCCGGATGAAAATAATGATCATGGGAATAGTTTATCCCAAAAGGAGTAAAACAACCGTGAAGACCATCGTTTCCCCGACGGAAGAATGCATCCGCGCCGCGGCGGAGCGCGTCCTTTCGTGTATCGAAAGCAAGCCCGGCGCCACGCTTGCGCTGGCTGCGGGAGAGAGCGTACTGCGCGTTCTCCGCTGCGCCGCGGAGACGGCTCGGAGCCGCGGGATCAGCCTGCGTGAGACGCGCGTTTTTGCCGTCTGTGAGTTTTCAGGCATCGATCCGCTCGACCCGAATTCCGCCCGTCAGCGTCTGATAAAGGCCTTCTTTGCCGATACGGATGCGGACGAGGAAAAGCTCCGTGTTCCGGATGCGGAAGATCCCGCGGCCTTCGACGCAGGGATCGGGAACGCCGGCGGAGCAGACCTTGCCCTGCTCGGGCTTGGCGAAAACGCCCGCGTCGGCTTCAACGAGCCCGCGACGCCCTTTGACAGCCATACTCACGTCCAGAAGCTGACGGACAGGACGAAGCGGGAACTCGCTCCGCTCTTCGGCAGCGCGGACGCCGTTCCGCCGTACGGCGTGACGATGGGCTTTCGGGAGCTATGCGCCTCGCGCGAAATCGTTCTGATCGCGCTCGGCGAGAGCAAGAGCAAGGCGCTGTACCACATGCTTTACGCCAGAGACGACAGCGTCTATCCGGCTGCCTTTCTCCAGCTGCCGGCAAACGTGACCGTCTTTGCCGATCCGGAAGCCGCGGAACAACTTGGAAAAAAGGACTTTGATGCGGTGGCGTTCAATGGAGAGTAAGATCCTGTATGAGGACGCGCTTCTCACCGTCTGTCTCAAGCCGCCCGGCGTGCTTTCGGAAAACGGCGGGATGCCGGAACTTCTGAGCGAGACTTCGGACGGAGAGTTTTTCTGCGTCCACCGGCTGGACAAGCCTACCGGCGGCGTGATGGTATACGCCCGCACGCGCGAAGCCGCGGCCGCGCTCTCGCAGCGCTTTGCCGCGGGGGAGACGGAGAAGACATACCTCGCCGTCGCGCAGGGCGCGCCGGAGGAGGCACAGGGCACGATGCGCGATTTGCTCTATCATGACGCAGCGCGCGGGAAGAGTTACGTCGTGAAGCGAGAGCGTCATGGCGTTCGGGAGGCCCTGCTCGACTACGAACTCCTCGAAACCGCTGCGTACGCGGGGTTGACGCTCTCCCTGCTGCGGATTTGTCTCCGCACGGGCCGCAGTCATCAAATCCGCGTACAGTTTGCCTCTCGCGGCATGCCGCTCGTCGGCGACGGGCGTTACGGCAGCGCTCTGCGCTCGCTTCCCTTCGGTCTGTGGGCGGCAAGCCTGTGTTTTCCGCATCCGGCGGACGGCCGGAACATGTCCTTTTCCATCCCGCCGCCGGAGAGCCTCCCATGGACTCTTTTTGGTTTACATAATTTATGATCCACCGGCTCATACAATCCTCTTCGAACGATCAAAGGAGGGCCTTTCTTTGAGTATTTCCAACTTGATCACACTGCTTGGCGGCATCGCGCTGTTTCTTTTCGGCATGGGCCTGATGGGAGACGGCCTGAAAAAAGTTGCCGGCAGCCAAATGGAACTGATACTCTTTCGCCTTTCCGGCACGCCTCTCAAAGGGCTGCTGCTCGGAGCAGGCGTGACTGCGGTCATCCAATCCTCGTCCGCGACCTCAGTGATGGTGGTGGGCTTTGTCAACTCCGGCATGATGAAGCTCTCCCAGGCGCTGTGCGTCATTCACGGCGCGCTCATCGGCACGAGCATCACCGGTTGGGTCATCTCTCTGTCCTATCTCGGGGAGAGCGGCGGACTCGCCTCGCTGCTGTCAACCTCATCGATCGCCGCGGTTTTCGCCGTGATCGGCATTCTGATGCGGATGACAGCCAAAAAAATGTCGCAAAAGCATGCGGGCGACGTGCTGCTGGGTTTTACGGTGCTGATGTACGGCCTGCAGTCGATGAGCGGAGCGGTCGCTCCCCTCAAGGAGAGCCCCGCCTTTCTCTCTTTGCTCACGACCTTTTCCCATCCCCTTGTGGGCATCCTGGTCGGCGCGGTTTTTACGGCGATCCTGCAGAGCGCCTCGGCGGCCATCGGTATCCTGCAGGCGCTCTCAGCCACCGGTGCGATCGACTTTGCCGTCGCCTATCCGATCATCCTCGGCATCGCGATCGGCGCATCGGTCCCGGTGCTGCTCTCGGCTATCGGAGCCCGTGTGGACGGCCGGCGTGCGGCATTCCTCTATCTCTTTGTCGAACTCGCCGCCGCGCTGATTTTCGCGCTGCTGTACTACGCACTGGAAGCCTCCGTCGGTCTCGGATGGGGCAGCCGGGTCATGGATCCCTTCTCTGTGGCGGCGGTGAACACCATTTTCCGTGTGCTGACAGCCGTGCTGCTGATGCCCTTCAACCGCCGCTTCATCGGCCTGTCGGAAAAGATCATCCGCATCAGCGAGGCTGAGCGCAGCGAGAACGCCGCCTTTGACCGGCTTGACGAGCGCTTTCTTACGCACCCGCGTCTCGCGCTCGAGCAGAGCCGCCTGACCGTAAACGACATGGCAAACACGGCGATCCAGGCGCTGCGGCAGGCCACGGGACTTGTCTGGAGCTATTCGGCGGAGGGGTATGCGTCCGTCGAGCGCATGGAAAACCTGGTGGACAGCTTTGAAGACAAGATCGGTACCTATCTTGTCCGCCTCAATACACGCGAACTGAGCGCGCTGCAAAATGAGGATATCTCGAAGTTCCTGCATACGATCAGCGATTTCGAGCGCATCAGCGACCATGCGATGAACATCGCCGAAGTCGCTCAAAAGATGAACGACGGGAAGATCCGTTTCTCGGACGACGCCGAGAGGGAAATGCGTGTTCTGTCAGCCGCCGTGGAAGAGATCCTCTCCCTTTCCATCGGCGCCTTTGAGAAGAATGATATCGATCAGGCCTACGCCGTCGAGCCGTTGGAGGAGCGCGTCGACGAGCTCTGCGACGAGATGAAGCTCCACCACGTCAATCGACTGAAGGAGGGCATCTGCACACTCAACCAGGGCTTCCCCTTCAACGATCTGATCACCAATTTCGAGCGGGTGGCCGACCACTGCTCCAATATCGCCATCGCGATGATCGAGCTGCAGCAGGATGATTTTGATACCCACGAATACGTTATCAATCTCCGAGAGCTGCATGCTCATCGCTTTGACGAGTATTATGTGACCTACGCTGAGAAGTATAAGATCTGAAAAGGACAGCACAAAAACGACACGGAGGGGATCTTTTTGCGGCATCCTGCCCTGACGCGTTTCTTTGCCGCTTTTCTCGCGGTCATGAGCGCGATCACGCTTGTCTCCGGCGCTCTCTGCATCAAGAAGGCTGCCGACGACAGGGAAAAACAGAATACAGCCGCGGATCGCCTTGCAGAAAAGACCGCCGAGGCGAAGGAACTGCGCACCGAGCTCGACGCGATGCCTGTGGAGTTCGGGACACGGAGCGAGGCCTACGACGAAGCAAAAGAGTCCTACGACAGGGAAAAGAACAGCTATCGCAAGGATCTGTCGATCTACACGGCGACAGAAGCAGGCCTCAAGCAGGGCTCCGAGCAAATCGAGGAGGGCTACGCCGCGCTGCGGATGGGCTGGATCGCACACGACAACGGCGAGAAACAGCTTGATGAGGCAGAGGCGCAGTTCCTTCCCGGCTATGAACAGTATCTTGCGGGAAAAGAGCAGCTTGAGGAGGGCCGCCGGCAGCTTGCGCAGACGGAGGCGCTCCGCGACAGCCTCCCGGATCTGGCGATCCTGCGGACCGCGCTGGATGCGCTCAAGTCTTCAAGAGCGGAGATCAGCGCCTCGCTCGATACGATCCAGAACACGCTCGATCATCCGCCGGTCGATCCGGAGAGCGGCGAAACAGACCGTGCCGCGCAGAGCATGCTGCTGCGCAAAGAGCTTCTTGTTTTGAGCAGACAGCTCCAGGCGGTGCAGACGGTCCTGGTCGAGCAGTACGGCGCCGAAACGCTGTCGAAAGAGCTTTCCTCGTCTGCGGCGGCGCTGGGCAGACAGGCGGAGACTCTCGCCGGCGGAGAGCTGAACGAGGAGGAATTGATTGCCTCCGCACAGCAGATCCTCAACTCCGGCCAAAGTCTCAGCGGCGCCTTCGACAGCGCGATCTCCGGCGCAGAACAGACGCTGACCACGCTCGAAAGCCTGCCGGCGCTCAAAGAACAGCTCGACGAGGCTGAGGCGGCGCTGAAGGAAGGCGAGCCGATGCTTCTCGAAGCCAAGAAGGGCTTTGAAGAAGGCCGCGCGCAGCTCGAGCAGGCAAAAAACCAGCTGATCTGGGCGGAGGCAGAGCTGATCAAGGGAAAGAAAGCGCTGGAGGAAAAACAGGCGGAACAGGAGGAACTCAAGGAGGATCTCGACAGAAGAAAGCTGGAACTGGAAGAAGAGGCGGAACGCCTCGAGACCGAGCTCCGGGAGATCGAGAATTACCGGGAAAAACAGGAACGAATGAGCAACCTGCGCTATGCGCTCAAAGCGGACGGGGGGATCGCCGAGCGCATGCGTGAGGGCGAAGGCCTGATCGAGAGTGCGGAGACAGAGCTTGCCGAACGGCGTGTGAGCATACAGAACGAATATGTTCAGCGCATGGCGGCGGCGCTGCTGATGCTTGCCGCGGCGCTCTGCGGCCTTCTGACGCTGATCCCGGCCTTTCGCGAAAAAGGGAGGGCGGTCCTTCTGCTCGGCGCTGCGCTTGCTTTTGTTCTTGCCGCCGCGGCCGAAGGTATCAGCTTTTGGGCCGGACGCGGCATGATCTACACCGTGCTTTTCGTCGGCGTCTTCGGCGCGGCGGTGCTCGCGCTGAACGTGAGAAAAGCATAGAGAATATTATGTAAACTAAAAGCAGTCACCGATCCTACGGGTCGGTGACTGCTTTTCTCATCTTCCGCGAGGGAAGGGACAGGGAAGCCTTTCCCGCGCGCATTTGGTTTTTTCCAGTGCATCGAGGATCTCGTCCGTACGCACCTGCCAGGTGTTTTCGAGCGCTTCGGCGCGCAGCGCGGCTTTGAGCGCGGGATCGTCCCCCCGCGCGAGCAGCGCCTCGGCTTTTGTCAGGAAATCCGCCGCGCCGGAATAGGTCGCGACACTCCGATAGAGCAGACACTCCGGCAATTCCGAGCACAGGATCGGCTTCTCCGCGGCCATATACTCAAAAAGCTTGACCGGGGAGGTCGAGCGGGTCACCTCGTTGAGCACGAAGGGAATGAGCGCAAGATCGAACAGACGCAGAAACGAGGGCAGCCTCGCGTAGGGCTGCGGCGGGATCCACAGGACGTTCCGGCGCCGCAGCAGTCCGCTGCTCGTAAGCGAGCCGTCATAGTCCATCCCGACAAGCAAAAACAGCCAGTCCGGCCTCTTGTCCGAGGCGGCGGCAATCAGTTCATAGTCGAACCAGCTCGCGAGCGCGCCGTAATATCCAAGCGTAAAGCGGTATTGTGCGGCCGTATCCGCTGCCTCCGGCGCGGGCGGGGCGAGGGCAGCGGAACTGAAAAAGGCGTAGTCTCCGGCGTTGGGGCTGTAAATCGCCCGTCGGGCGAAAGGCAGAGCCTTCTCAAAAAGCCCTTTTGCCGTGCACACCGTCAGATCCGCGCGGCGCAGCAGCGCGAGATGATCGCGGAGCATCGCCTCACCGTAGCCGTCGAAGATCTCCAGCTCGTCGATATACTCATAGATCAGCGCGTCCGGCCTCAGGAGCTCGGCAAAACGGCGGTTGACCGTCCAGCTCAGCGAAACGACAGTCTGGGCCGCCCCTCGCAGCAGAGAGCGGAGCTCGTGGACGAGCGCGGCGTTGACAAGATAGAGCGTGTCGCTGATCTTTTCCGTCACATTTACGCTGTCGTGGGCGCTGTTGGCGCTCAGGTAGAGCACCAGTGTGTTTTCCTTCTCGCTGTAAGCGCGGGCAAGCTGCTGCGGTCTCTGATAAAGCGGCAGATGCCAGTCTATGGTCGGAGGAAAGACGATCACGCGCCGCCCTGCGATTTTATCCGCAAGCTCGGCACGCATCCGCCGCGCGCCGGATCGGGCGCGCAGGGCAAGCGCCAGCCGCCGCAGGGCTGCAAGCAGCTCGCGCGCTGCGGAGCGGAAACGCAGACGCATAAGATGGGAGAGCATGCGTCGGGAAAACCGCAGAGAACGCAAAAGGGTCTCTTTCATGGGCTTCCTCCTTGAAACAGGGAAGAGAGATATTCCTCACAGACCGCTCCGCTCTCTCCGTCCGCGCACAGCCTGCCGCGCTCGAGCCAGAGCGCGCGCGAGCAGAGCTTGCGGATCTGATCGACGGAATGCGAGACAAAAAGCACCGTCGTGCCTCCGCGGATCATGCCTGTCATCTTCTCCTCGCTCTTCCGCTGAAAGGCCGCGTCGCCCACCGACAGGATCTCGTCGACGATCAGGATCTCCGGATCCACCTGCGTGGCGATGGAAAAAGCGAGCCTTGCGGTCATTCCGGAGGAAAAGTTCTGTACGGGTACCTCAAGGAAGTCCCGCAGCTCGGCGAAATCGACGATCGCATCGAAACGCTCGTCCAGAAAGGCGCGGGAATAGCCCATGATCGCGCCGTTGAGATAGATATTTTCCCGGGCGGTGAGCTGGGGATCGAAGCCTGCGCCGAGTTCGATCATCGGGCAGACGCTCCCTCCGCAGCGCAGCACGCCGCAGCTGGGCTTCATCACGCCTGCGACGAGCTTGAGCAGCGTGGACTTCCCTGCGCCGTTCGGGCCGACAAGACCCACGACCTCGCCGCGGCGGATCGTGAAGCTCAGATCCCGCAGCGCCCAGAAATCGGTTCGTTCCCGTCTTTTCCGGCGGCCCAGATCCACAAAGCGCTGCTTGAGGGGAATACCGTGCTCCGCGCCGAGATCAAAGCGCATCGAGATTTTTTTTGCCTCCACCATCGTATCAGCGTCCATTCCGCACCTCAGAGATAATAGATAAAGCGGTCCTGCCGGCTGCGGAAGAAGGCCGCGCCGACCGCGAGCACGAGCAGGGAAGAGAGCGCACAGACAAAAAACTGCCCCGCCGTGGGCGTTGCGTGAAAGAGCACGATCGTCCGGGCGAAGGAGATGTACTGATACAGGGGATTGAGTCCCATGAGCGCGATCAGCCGCCGGCTGCCGATCATCTCCACGTCGTACATGATGGGCGTCAGATAGGTCCAGATCGTCAGCACGATACCGTAGATATAGAAAAGGTCACGCAGGAACACCGCAGCCGCAGCGAGCAGCAGCCCCATCCCCAGCGTGAAGCCGAGCAGGCAGAGATAAGCGTAGGGCAGTAGCAGATGCTGCCAGCACAGGCCCGTCCCCGTCAGGAGGATGACCGCGTAGAGCGGAAGCAGCGTCAGCACAAAGTTGATCCCGACAAAAAGACACTTCGAGAGCGGGAAGATATACTTGGGCATGTAGACCTTGCGCAGCAGCGCGGAATTGGCCACTACGCTGCTCATGGCGAGGTTGGAGGCCTCGGAGAAATAGCTGAAGAAGGTCAGCCCCGTCATGAGATAGCTCAGATAGCTCACGCCCGGCATCGAGAAGCGAAAGACGTTGCGGAACACCAGCGCCATCACGCACATCATCAGCACGGGATAGAGCAGGCTCCAAAGCATACCGAGCGCCGAGCGCTTGTATTTGACCTTGAAATCGCGCGCGATCAGCTCGCACAGCAGAAAGCCGTATTTTCTGGCTGCGGGAAGAAGCGCGCCGAGCAGACCGCGCCGCACCGCGGAAGGAGCGAGTGTTTCGTTCATGGCATCCATCCAAATAAAAAGAGATACGGGAAAATTTTCCCCGTATCTCCGAAAAAGTATTCCGTTGTCAAAAACGAAAAACTAAAAACTACTCCCCGAATCCCATCGGATTCTTTGACTGCCAGGCCCAGGTGTCGCGGCACATATCCTCAAGCGTATACTGCGCCCTCCAGCCGAGAAGCTGCGCGCTCTTGCCCGGGTCGGAGAAAAGGACCGGCAGATCGCCGGGACGGCGCGGCGCGATCTCATAGGGGATCTTCACGCCCGTCACGCGCTCAAAGGTCTTGACCATGTCCAGCACGCTGTAGCCCTGCCCGGTGCCGAGGTTGAATACGCTCTCGCCGCGGTGCCCCTGCATATATTCGATCGCCGCCACATGACCGCGGGCGAGGTCGACGACATGGATATAGTCGCGCACGCCGGTTCCGTCGGGCGTGTCGTAGTCGTCGCCGAAGATGTTGAGATGATCGCGCCGTCCCACCGCCACCTGCGCAATGAAGGGCATGAGGTTGTTCGGGATACCGCGCGGATCCTCGCCGATGAGGCCGCTGGGATGCG
>JAFSJZ010000038.1 GCA_017449185.1 Oscillospiraceae bacterium | reverse complement strand
TCTTGCCCGTGCCCGGAGGGCCGACGAGCAGCACGCCCTTGGGGATGCGCGCGCCCATCGCCGTATAGGCCTTGGGATCCTTGAGGAAGTCGACGATCTCGGCGAGTTCTTCTTTTTCCTCGTCGCAGCCCGCGACGTCGGCGAAGGTCTTTTTGACTTTCTCTTCGCTGCCGAGACGCGTGCGGGCCTTGCTGAACTTTGCAAAGCCGCCGGCGCCGCCGCCCGCCTGTTTCATCATGGAAGACCAGAACCAGGCGGCCAGCGCGATGAGGATGATATACGGCAGGATGCCGACCCACCAGGGGACGACGAAGCCTTCTTTATAGTCGTACTCTTCGATTATGCCGCGCTCATGCTGGTCGGCGATCAGCTCGTGGAAGTCCTCGTAAAAGACGGAGAAGCTGTAGAGCTCGACCGTGCGGGTCTCCAAAAGCTCTTCCCCGCTCTCGGCATTCGTTTCTCCGGTTCGGATCTTCAGTTCGATCTCGTCGCCGCGGGTGATGAAGGACTGCACCTTCTCCGCCCGGAAGAGATCCGCCAGGTCGGAGTACGTGGTCTCGGCCTGTTTTTTCCCGCCGAGCATCGAAAAGACCGTTGCGGCGAGGATGACCAGGATCAGAACATAAAAGCCGATCTCACGGGTTCTGTTGCGTTCAGGTTTCAAGCTTGGGTCACATCCTATCTGCAGGCAGTTTTATGCCTTAAGCGTATATTTCTTCTTTCAGCACGCCGATATACGGCAGGTTGCGGTAGCGTTCATTGTAATCGAGGCCGTAACCGACGACGAAGGCGTCGGGCACGTCAAAGCAGGAGTAGTCGGCATAGATGTCCGCCTTGCGGCGCGCGGGCTTGTCGAGCAGCGTGGCGATCTTGATCGAGGCCGGCTTGCGGACCTGCAGGTAGCTCTTGAGATAGTTGAGCGTCACGCCCGAATCGAGGATGTCCTCGACCAGGATGACGTGGCGGCCCTCGATGGGGGCCGAGAGGTCCTTGTTGATGCTGACGGCGCCGGTCGAGGTCGTCCCCCTGTAGGACGAGACAGCCATGAAATCCATCGAGCAGTTCACGCTGACGCAGCGCATCAGGTCTGCCATGAAGATAAAGCAGCCCTTCAGCACGCCGATGAACACGGGGTCCTTGTCGCGGTAGTCTTCGCTGATCTGCGCGCCGATCTCGCAGACGCGCCGGTAGATCTCCTCTCTAGTATAGAGGACCTGCGCAATATCGTTTTCCATATTTCCCTCACCTATATATTTATTCTTTCTTCTTCCTTTTCGATCGTCACGGCGAGGATTCGTCCGTCCCCGGCGTACGCGCAGCGCTCGGCCGCGCCAAAGGGCGGGACGAGCACGACGCCCTCATCGTCGCGCAGTACCGGCGTCTGACGCCGACGCCGCTGCGTAAAGCGCGCCTCCGCAAAGAGGCTTTTGAGCGTTTTGGTGCAGCCGCGCCCCGCAGGACGATAGCGCTCGCCGTTTCGCGGGGAGGAGACGGTCAGATCACCGTTTATACTCTCATATTTCAAAAGATAAGTCTTGAACGGGCTGTGAATTTCTTCTCCCGGGGAGAGGCTGCGGCAGCGGATCGTAAGGCCCGCCTCCGGCAGAAAAACGCTTCCCTCCCGGGGGACGGGCCGCGCGTCGATCTCCGGCGCGTCGTCCGCGCCGAGATACAGCCTGCCCCGCTCACAGCGAAGACGCGCGCCGGGGATATCGAGTTCCCGGTATTCGGTGCCGCGGCAGAGGGCGAGGACCGCCTCGACGTGCTTTTCCTCGAGGGTCCTGTCCGCGAGCATGCGGACGACGCGGCTCGAAACGGCTCCGTGCAGCGCCAGCAGCTCTTTCGTCGGAAGGCTGTCGCCGTCGAAATGCTTTTCAAGAAAGTCCCGCGCGAGCGCGTCGAGACAGTCCTCGTCGCGGCGCAGGAGATTTCCCGTGCGCGCCGCCGCCTCTTCAAAGCCGGGGTTGAGCTCGCGCAGCACGGGAACGACGGCGTGCCGGATGCGGTTGCGGCTGCAGAAATCGCTCCCGTTCGAGCTGTCCTCGATATGCGGGACGCCGCGCTCGGCCAACAGCTCTTCGATCTCGGCGCGTGTCAGTCCCAGCAGCGGGCGGATGATCCTCCCCCGCCGCGGCGGGATCCCGCACAGGCCCTTCGGGCCCGTGCCGCGGGCCAGGTTGAAGAGCACGGTCTCGGCGTTGTCGCAGGCGTTGTGGGCGGTGGCGAGATACTCGAAGCCCTGTTCGTCCGCCGTTCTTTCCAGGAAGGCATAGCGCAGCTCGCGCGCGGCCTCCTCAAGGCCGAGGCCGTGCTCCTTCGCATAAGCGGAGACCTCGCCATGCCCGGTGAAGCAGGGAATGCCCTGAGCGCGGCAGTATGTTTCGACAAAGACGCAGTCGCGCAGGCTTTATTCCCCGCGGATGCCGTGCTCAAAATGCGCGGCGGCCACGTCGAAGCGTCCGAGCTCTCTGAGCAGCGCGAGCAGACACATCGAGTCCGCCCCGCCGGACACGGCGCAGAGCACGCGCGCGCCCGCGGGCGGCAGGATCAGCCTTTTTTCAAGCTCAGGCGTCATGGTCGCGGTATTTCTCCACAGAATAGAAGCTGGTGTACTCCGGCACCCAGTTGAGGTAGACCGTACCGGTCTGCCCCTTGCGGTTTTTCAGCACGATGGCTTCGGCGAGGTTGGGGTTTTCGCACTCGCGGTTGTTGTAGCCTTCGCGGTAGAGGCCGATGACCACGTCGGCGTCCTGCTCGATCGAGCCGGATTCGCGCAGGTCGCTCAGCAGCGGGCGCTTGTCCGCGCGCGCCTCGGCCGCGCGGTTGAGCTGTGAAAGGCAGATGACCGGCACGCCGAGCTGCTTGGCCATGACCTTCATCATGCGGCTGATCTCGCTGACGGCCTGCGTACGGCTGTCGCTCGAACCGAACTTGCCCCCGGCGGAGCTCATCAGCTGGAGGTAGTCGATGATGACGAGGCCGAGATCCTTGATCGTGCGGCACTGGGCGTTCATATCCGCAACGGTGAGCGTGGAGTTGTCGTCGATGAGGATGTCCGCGGCCGAGAGCGGACCCGCGGCGGCAGAGACTTCGCGCCACTGCTGATCCGTCAGGCGGCCGGTGACGAGGTTCTGCGACGGGACCATGGCCGCGCGGGAGAGAAGGCGTGTGACCAGCTGCTCGCGGGACATTTCCAGCGAGAAAACGGCGACCTTCTTATGCTGCACCATCGCGACGTTGAGCGCGATGTTGAGCGCGATGCTCGTCTTGCCCATGCCGGGGCGGGCCGCGATGATGATGAGCTCGGACTTGTTTAGGCCGAGGGTGAGCTCGTCGAGATCCGGCAGGCCGGTAGACAGGCCGGGGATCCGGCTGCCGGATGCCGCGGCGTCGCTCATCGCGTCGAAGACGTTCTGCATGACGTGGCGGATTTCGCGCAGTCCGCCGCTGCCGCGGTTCTCACGCACGGCGTGCAGCTTTTCCTCCGAGGCCTCGAGGACCTCCTCGGCCGCGCCGCTGCCCTCGTAGACCATGGCGCTGATCTCGTCGGCGACGGTGCCGATCGATCGCAGCAGCGCCCGGTCCTTGATGATGGTGACATACTCCATCGCATTGGCTGAGGTGGGCGTGACGCTCATGATATCGGCCAGGTATCCGGGCGTGCTGTCGTCGTACACGCCGCGGACCTTCATCTGGTCGATCACCGTGACGGGGTCGACCGTCTGGCCGTAGGAGAACATCGCGAGGATGGTCTCGTACACGTCGCGGTTGGCGCGGACGTAGAACTCATCCGCGCGCAGCTTCTTGACGACCTCGGCGATGCAGCGCGGGTCGATCAGCATCGAGCCGATCACCGCCTGCTCCGCCTGAGCGGAATAGGGGATCTTTTTCCCCAGCAGCTCATCCATAGCTTTCAGTCCTTACTCTTCCACAACCAGAAGGTTGATATTCCCGTTGATCTCATAGCCGAGCTTGGCTTTGACCGTATAGGCGCCGAAGGTCTTGATCGGGTCTCCCTGGACGATCTTGTTCTTTTCCACGTCGATATCGAACTGTTCCTTCAAAGCCTTGCTGATCTCGGCAGAGGTGACGGCGCCGAAGAGCTTTCCCGCCCCGCCGGCCTTCGCGCGGATGATGACCTGCACGCCCTCGAGCTTTTCGGCGTTGGCCTTGGCCTGAGCCTTGTCCAGCTCGATCTGACGGGCCTTGGCCCGCTCCTTGAGCTTCAGGGCGTTGATGTTGTCGGCCGTCGCCTCCGAGGCCAGCTTGCGCGGCAGCAGATAGTTGCGCGCATAGCCGTCGGAGACCTCTTTGAGCTCGCCCTTTTTGCCCTGTCCCTTGACGTCGGTGTTGAAGATGACTTTCATGTCCTCTCTCCTTTACGTTTTTGATCGATTATTGATCGAGATACTCGTCGATGGCCGTGCGCACGCGCGCGGCGACCTCTTCGAGGTCGGTGTCCTCAAACTGCGCCGCAGCGGCGCTGCGGTTGCCGCCGCCGCCGAGCTTTTCCATCAGGATCTGTACGTTGATCTCGCCGATCGATCGCGCCGAGGCGAAGATACTTCCCTTCTCGTCGGGCGCAATGACCACGGAGGCCTCGATCCCGGAGATGTTCAGCAGCTCGTCCGCCGCCTGTGCGGCGACGATGCGGCTCTGCGGCTCCTCGGGCACCGCGATGGCCACCTTGCGATAGACCTCGGCGGTCTGCATGATGCGGTAGCGGGCGACCGTGTCCTCCATGTCGTTCTGCAGCAGCTTTTTGACATAGATGGTGTCAGCCCCCGCGCGGCGCAGGAAGGCCGCCGCGTCGAAGGTGCGCTCGCCGGTGCGGATCGTAAAGCTCTTGGTGTCGAGCACGATGCCCGAGAGCAGCGCCTCGGCCTCGCACTTGCGGATGTCGCCGAGCTCGGCGACCTCCTGCAGCACCTCGGTCATCAGTTCGCTGGCCGAGGAGGCGTAGGGCTCGATAAAGGCGAGGGCCGCGTTCTGGATGTAGGTCGCGGCGACGCGGTGGTGATCGATGACGGCCACGCGGTTGCAGGCCGTGAGCAGATCGGCGTCCTCCACGCGCTCGGGGCGGTTGACGTCCACAACGACCAGCAGCGTGCGCCCGTCCGCGCGCAGCATGGCCTCGGTTTTGTTCATGAAAACGTCGCGATAATCCGCGTCCTGCCGCAGTGCGGCGATCAGGTTCTTGGCGGCGTTTTTCTCAAGATCTGTGACGATGTTGGCCCGTACGCCGAATTTGCGTGCCAGACAGCACACGCCCACGGCCGCGCCGATGGCGTCCAGGTCCGCAAAACGGTGGCCCATGACGAGCACGCACGAGGAATCGCGCACGAGCTCGGCCAGCGTGGTGGCCATGACGCGGGATTTGACCTTGGTGCGCTTTTCGACCTCTGTGCCGCGTCCGCCGTAGAAATCGAAGCTCAGTCGGTTTTTCACAACGGCCTGGTCGCCGCCGCGGGAAAGCGCCAGCTCCGCCGCGCCCTGGGCGTACTGCAGTGTCTCCTGCAGGCTTATGCCGTCCGCGCCGATGCCGACGGAGATCGTGGCGTTCACGCCCGCGGGGCTGACGATCTGGTGCACATCTTCGACGATGGCGAACTTCTCCTCCTTGAGTTCATTGAGCCAGCGGTCCTCGAAGATGACAAGATAGCGATCACGGTCATAGCGGCGCAGGATGGCCTTGCGCTTGTCGGCCCAGGAACTGAGCTTGTCCTCGACCGCGTCGCGCAGGTCGTTTTTGATGCGCTCGGGCTGGTTTTTGATCAGCTCGTCGAGATTGTCGATGACAACGACGCCCGCCACGGGGCGGCTGTTGAGGTATTCGCGGCGCACGGTCTCGTATTCGGTGACGTCCACCCAGTAGGTGATGCCCATGAAGGCGCTGTTCTCGTCGCCGCTCTCCGAGCGGATGATGTTGCCGTGAAGCTGGTATTGACGGCCGTTCAGCTCGAGCAGCGTGGGGTACTGAGTTTTCCCTTCGAGCAGCCACTTGCCCGTGAAGCCCGGAACGGCGTCGGAGATCCGCGCGTCGAGACGCGTGCCGGAGGTGCCGCACATGCTGAAAAACATCTCGTTGCCCCAGACGATGCGCGAGTCGCCCAGCTGGAAGACCGCGATCGGCAGAGGGAAGTTCATCAGCGTGTTGTTCTTCGCGTTCTCCGTGTCGTAGGTGACCGACTCGATATAGGCGGCAAGCTGCTTCTCGCGCCGACGCCGGATGATCACCGTATAAACGATCAGCAGGAGGATGACGCCGCCCTCGGCTATGGCGAGCATGTACATGTCCAGCCCGTACACCTTGCACAGCAGCGTCGCCGCCGCAAAGAGCACGAGAAAGATCATATACAGCCGGGAGCCGGGCTCGGCGAGACGCTTGAGCGTGTTGTTCATAAACGATCCGTCCTTCGTATTCTCTTTTCCCGGAAAGGCCGCGCCGTTTTTCTTCTCCGGCGCCGACCGCAATGGATATAGTTAGAGATAGTATATTATATCAAAAGCCGCGCGACTTTACAAGGTGAGCGCGGCAAATAATTTGCCGATCCGCGCGCATACTACGAACAGAAAACAACGAAGGGAGCGGCTTGGATGAAAGCGGTCGTTCTGGCCGGGGGCGAGGGAACACGGCTCAAATGCATCACGCGCGAGCGGCCGAAGCCGCTGGTGCCTCTGCTCGGGCGCAGCATCATGGAGCATATCCTGCTTCTGCTGCGCCGCAGCGGTTTTCGGGAGGTCTGCGCCGCCGTGCGCTACCGCGCGGAGGACATTGTGCGTGCCTTCGGCGACGGCTCGGCGCTGGGGATCTCGCTCCTCTACCGCTTTGAGGACGAGCCGCTCGGTACGGCCGGCGCGGTGAAGAACTGTGCGGACTTCACCGGAGATGAGGATTTCCTGCTGATTTCCGGGGACGTGGCCTGCGATTTTGACCTCGCCGCGCTGTGGCGGCGCCACTGCGAAAGCGGCGTGGCCGCGACGATCGCGCTCCGGCGCGACAGCGTTCCCCTGCGCTTCGGGCTGGCCGTCTGCGACGGGGACGATCTCGTACGCGGCTTCGTCGAAAAACCGGACTGGGAAAGGGTCGTGAGCGACCGGGTGAACACGGGCGTGTACGTGCTCTCGCCGCGGGCGATGGCCTGCGTGCCGGAGGGCCAGCCCTTCGACTTCGCGCGCGATCTCTTTCCCCTGCTTCTGGAGAAGGGCGAGCGGATCCTCGGCGCGGAGACGGAAGGCTACTGGTGCGACGTGGGCACGCCGGAGAGCTATTACCGCTGCTGCCTCGACGCGCTCGAGGGCAAATGGAAGATCGACGTGCCGGAGGCGTTCCGAGGTACGGCAAATCCTTCTTCAGAGGCGGAACGGCCGCGGCGCCCGGAAAACCCGCGGCACTCCGGAGATTCGGCTGTCCTGGATTTTCCCTGCCGCGACCGCGCCGCGGCGATGGGGGCGCTCTCGTCGCTGATGCTGGAGATGGGCGCGGACTATTCCGACGGCATCCGTTTCCCGCTTGCGGAGGGAAGCGTGCATATCTGTCCCCGCGCGGACAGATGCGCCCTGTCCGTCGCGGTGGACGCGCCCGACGCGGAGTTCGCCTCCGCTCTCGCGCTCTCGGCCGGGGAGATCATCCGGGCGCTTGATTTGTGATTTACAAAAAACCCTCTGTCCTGTATAATCGGGACAAGAGGGTTTTTGACTTGTTTATTCTATTCAAAGGAGGGAAACGACCATGGATGTGGAAAAAACCATACGCAATCTCGAGCTGCGCGGCTACAGCGTCAAACGTTTCGCGACGGGCAAGGAGGCGGCGGACTATCTCGCCGGGGAGATCTCCGGCACCACCGTGGGCATCGGCGGCTGCATGACTGCCAAGGAACTCGGGCTTTACGACCGCCTGAGCGAGAACAACGAGGTGTTCTGGCACTGGATCGCGCCCGGCCCGGAGACGATCGCCAGGGCCAACGCCGCGGCCGTGTACATCTCCAGCGCCAACGCGATGACCGAGGACGGCCAGATCCTGAACATCGACGGCAACGGCAACCGTCTGGCCGGACAGGTCTACGGCAAGAAGAGGCTGTACATCGTCGCGGGCACGAACAAGATCTGCCCCGATTTCGAGGCTGCGCTCGAACGCGCCCGCAATGTCGCCGCAACGCGCAACGCCATGCGCTTCGATGCCAAAAAGACGCCCTGCAAGCTCGACGGCAAATGCCACGACTGCCGCGGCGCCGACCGCATCTGCAACGCGCTGCTCGTCCTCTGGGCGCCGATGGGCGGCATGACGAGCGAAGTCATTCTGATCGACGAGGAGCTGGGGTATTGATATGAGCTTTGTCAGAAGAAAGGGCGAGGAAACGGTCCTCCGCAAAAAACTCTTTGACGGCGCCGGCGAGGCCGAGATGCACGTCATCCTGAAAGCCCCGGAGGAGATGTACGGCAAGGGCCGCGTGTTCAACCGCGTCGTCCTCGCGCCGGGGGCTGAGATCGGCTGGCACATCCACCGCGGCGACGGCGAGTGCTTCTTCATCCTCAAGGGCGAGGGCGTCTACAGCGACAACGGCCGTATCGTCACGATGCGCCCCGGCGACATGTGTTTTGTCGACGACGGCGAGGGTCACTCGATGCGCAACGAAGGCAGCGAGGACCTCGAGATGATCGCGCTGGTGCTGTACGTATAAACACAGGATTCATATCGCAGCGGGCGCATCGTGATGCGCCCCTACGATTTTTTAAGGGAGGTTTCCCTATGAAAGCAGATCGCGCATATCCGCGCTTTGTCGTCTCCGCCAAGGGAACGCGCTGGGTCGAGGGCGGGCATCCCTGGGTCTACGCCGAAGAGATCGTCTCCGAGGAGGGCGCGGCGGAAAACGGCGCGCTCGCCGACGCGGTGAGCGAAAAAGGCAAGTATCTCGGAACCGGCTTTGTCAGCCGCGAGAGCAAGATCCGTCTGCGCCTTATCTCGCGCAACGCCAACGACCGCTTCGACGAGGCCTTCTGGCGGCGGCGGATCCGGTACGCCTGGGACTACCGCAAAACCGTGCTGCGGCCCGAGGATCTTTCCTGCTGCCGCCTTGTTTTCGGCGAGGCTGACGGCTTCCCCGGCCTGACGGTCGACCGTTTTTCAAACATCCTCGTCACGCAGACGCTCTCGGTCGGCATCGAGCGGATCAAGGAAATGCTCTTCCCCCTGCTTCTCGAGGTGCTGTGCACGGACGGGCAGGAAATCGACGGGATCTATGAGCGAAACGACGTTGCCATCCGCGCCCTCGAGGGCCTCGAACAGGGCAAGGGCTGGTGGGGCGGCAAGCACCCCGCCTCGCCCGTCACGGAGATCTGCGAGAGGGGCGTCTTCTACGCGGTGGACGTGGAGAACGGGCAGAAGACCGGCTTTTTCCTCGACCAGAAATACAACCGCGAGGCCGTCTCAAGGCTCGCGGCAGGAAAGCGCGTGCTGGACTGCTTCACGCACACGGGTTCCTTCGCGCTCAACGCCGCGAAGGGCGGAGCCGCGCACGTGACGGCCGTGGACGTGTCCGAGGCGGCGATCGACATGGCACGGCGCAACGCCGCACGCAACGGTCTCGAGGATCGGATGGATTTTCTGTGCGCAGACATTTTCGATCTGCTCCCGGAATTGGAAGCAAAAGGCGGCAAGCCCTACGACTTCATCATTCTCGATCCCCCGGCCTTTACGAAGTCGAGAAAGACCGTGAATTCCGCCGAGCGCGGCTATAAGGAGATCAATTACCGGGCCATGAAGCTGCTGCCGCGGGGCGGATATCTCGCGACGGCCTCCTGCAGCCACTTTATGAGCGCGGAAAACTTTGAGCGGATGCTGCGCGCCGCCGCCGCCGACGCGGGCGTGGAGCTGCGGCAGATCGAGGCGCGGCAGCAGGCGCCCGACCACCCGATCCTCTGGAACGTGCCGGAGACGGATTATCTGAAGTTCTATTTATTCCAGGTGGTGTGACTTGCTTCCCCCTCGGGGGAAGCAAGAAAAAGGACGGACTGAGAGATCTCAGTCCGTCCTTTTTTTGTCGAAAGCTTACTTCGCCAGATAGGTCCTGACCAGCTCCTGCAGCAGCTCGTCGCGGTCGATGCGGGTGATCAGCGTGCGGGCGTTGTTGTAGTTGGTGATGTAGGTCGGGTCCTCGGACAGGATATAGCCCACGATCTGGTTGATGGGGTTGTAGCCCTTGACCATCAGGGAGTTATATACGCTCGAAAGGATCTCCTTCATCTCGGTCTTGCTGTCCAGCGCGGTAAATTTTCTGGTTGCGTCTTCCATGGCGATCGCCTCCCTTTTTCTCTCATCCTCGCTTTTATTATAGCATATTTTTTTGTCAAGTAAAGTCGAATTTGCGCAGACGGCATGAATTTTTTCTGTAAAATTCCTGCGATTGTGGGGAGGAATTGTCTTAATTTCGTCACTTTTTGTCAACAAGTGGCGAGAGCGGGGAAAGTTCGGCGAGAGAGAGAAAAG
>JAFSJZ010000037.1 GCA_017449185.1 Oscillospiraceae bacterium | reverse complement strand
TGCCGAAACCGATGTTGATAAGTTTCATATCATTCTCACTCGATGTTCTGGATCTGTTCACGGATCTTTTCGATCTCGGATTTGAGCTCTACGACCACATGGGCGATCTCGGAGTTCTGACATTTCGAACCGATCGTGTTTGCCTCGCGGTTGAATTCCTGGATCAGGAAATCGATCTTTCTGCCGATGGGCGACCCGCCGGAAAGCATGGTTCGAAGCTGGGACATATGGCTCCTGAGTCGAACCGTCTCTTCATCAACGGCCACACGGTCGGCATAAATCGCAGCTTCGGCCAGGATCCGGTTTTCATCTATGCCTGCGGATGAGAGGATCTCGGTCATTTTCTCTCTCAGACGCGTCTGATAAGCTGCGACAGTCATGGGCGATTCCCGCTCTACTTCCGTTACAAGAGCAGAAATCGTATCAAGCTTGCTCAGCACATCCGCGCAGAGCTTTTCACCCTCGCGCAGACGCATCGCGTCGTAATCGGACAGCGCTTCTTCGGCAATCGCGACGATCCCCTCCGTAAGTGCGTCCGAGTCAAGATCTTCCTTTTCAACATACAGGATGTCCGGAAAGCGGCCGGCAGAAACAGCCGTCAGGTCGTTTTCAAGACCGTATTTTCCGGAAATCAGGCTGATCGCGTCGAGATATCCTCTCAAGAGCGGCTCGTTGACTTTCACGCTCATGTTGTCGGCAGCGGAGGAATCGACAGAGACAAACATATCCACTTTACCGCGGGATACGTGCCTTTGAACGGCGGATTTGAGCGCGTCCTCGGCGAAAAGGAAACTGCGCGGCATGCGAATGGAAGTGTCAAGATAGCGATTGTTGACGCTTTTGAGTTCCACCGAGATCTCCAGATCGCCGACAAAACCCTTTGCACTGCCATAACCGGTCATGCTTTTGATCACGTTTACCTCTCCTTTTACAGGCGTTTTACGATATCATAGCTGATCTGCTTTTTGTTCTTGCCCTTCTGGGTCAGAACAAGGATCCCGGCACCGAGAGCCAGCCCCAGGAAGCTGCAGAGGATGCATTTTCCCTCGGACAGGCCTGCCAGAAAGGCTGCTCCGTAGCCTGCCAGGAAACAAATCAGCGGCATGACATAGACCAGAAAAACTGCGCCGAAAACCGCGGAAGAGCGGCTTTCGATCATGACGCGCTCGCCTGGCTGGGCTTCGATATGATTTTTGGCCAGCGCTTTTACCTCACTTTGAAGCATACAGCTCTCGCAGCTGCCGCAGTTGCCGCCGCAGGCCGTCATGCGCGTGACGGCAACCTCGGCCATGTCGTTGGGGAAAAGCCTGGTCACTATGCCTTCCTGTGTCATGCCTGATCCTTTCTGATCACTATGGAGATGGTGTAACCACCGATCGCCCCGACATTCTGGAATCCGTCGACGGAAATCTTCACGGGGGGCATGTACTGTCCGACGGAGGTGTTGTAGTCTTTCAGATCCGCCACCGCGCGGATATTTTCGCTTCTGATCTCCTGAAGATCCTCTTTCGTGCCGCGAAGGCGAACGACGAGGCTTTCGGAAAGAACCTCTGCGACGTAGCCGTCAGTCACGTTGATGCAGGACATATTCTCCTGCGGGACGGAAAAGCTGCGCGTCTCCAGGCCGACGATTTCAACGGAGACGGACGCTTCGGTCTGCCCTGACAAATTTTTCAGGCCGTCGTCATATCGAATCAAATACTGATTGCTGTAGATATTTTCAAAATCCGCAAGATCCAGGGTGGCAAGCGAGATCCGGTTCAGGTTCGAGAGGATCGAGGTGTCGCCCGCCAGAATGATCGACGAAGGCGTAATGCTGTATTTGGTATTTGCACTGCTGGCGCCCGCTCCGGGGATAAGCTCAATATCGAGCGGGATCTCTTTGACAGCGAGTACGCGCAGCGTTGCATGGATCGTGTCTTCGGAAAAACTGAGGCCCGTCGTTGAGCATTCATCCCCGGCTTCATTCTGGAGAACATAGCCGATATCGACGGAATACGTGCTGTTCACCTCGCTGCTGCCAAACGAGACCCAGGCGCGGTTGATGTCTTTAAGATAGGTCTCCGGGCCGAACACGGTGATCGTAGAGGGCTCGAACTCCGGCGTTTCTGCTGTGAAGCCATCCGCCACGCTGCCCTCAAAGCTTCCGACGACCGGTACGACCTTCTTTGTCTGTTCTGAGACCATAAAGTTGACCGTCTCAGGCGTTTTGAATTTTGTTTTCACGCTGCTGACATCGATCCCATCGGGAAATTTGACCGTATACTGCAGTGAGGTAAAGGCCGACTGCGTGAGCTTGCTCACGTCGACCTGCGCAGTCAGATCGTCCGAGCTCCAGGTTCCAATGAGCCTTCTCGGCCCGGAGATCTCAACCGTCACCGTACTGGTACTCAGATCCGTCACGACCATATTTTTCGAGTTGAGAAGGATATCCTCGCCCACCAGCACGACTTTTACGCCGCGAAAGGTCTGTTGATATTCTTCCGTTTCCTGGTTGACGACATAGATCCAAAGGGAAACCGACGCAAGCAGCGCTATGATCACCCAAAAGAGCTTGCTGTTATACAGTTTTCTCATCACGCTTGTCTTTTTCATCGTTTTTCCCCTTCAAGAGCTTCTTGAATTTCTTTCTGATCCCGCGTGCATTCTGATCGTCATCCTCGATGATCAGTTCGGACCGGAGCAGTCTCTCGAGTGTCGCAGCCGTCAAATGCCGCTTGAGCATCCCGTCGATCGCAACGGAAATCGCGCCGTTTTCCTCCGAGACGATGACGACGACCGCGTCGGACTGCTCACTCAGGCCGATACCGGCACGGTGGCGCATACCGAGCTCCTTGCTGAGATTGGTGCTCTTTGTCAGCGGCAGAACGCAGCCTGCCGCGGCAATGCGGCCGTCACGGATGATCAGCGCGCCGTCATGCAAAGGCGCTTTGTTGTAAAAAATGTTTTTAATCAGCTCTGCGTTTGTGTCCGCATTGATGATCGTGCCGGTGCTCATGATCTCATTGAGCCTGACGTTTCGCTCAAAAATGACAAGCGCGCCGGTGTGGGAGCTTGACATTTCCGTACAGGCCAGAACGGTGTGAGCGATCGCGGAGTCGACCTCGGTCCCGATCTCTCCGCGCGACGAGGAGAAGCCGCTGCCCATACGCTCAAGAAGTCGGCGAAGCTCCGGCTGGAAGAGGACCACGAGGGCAATCAGTCCAAGCTCGGCAGCCTTGCGCAGCACAAAGCTGATCATTTTCAGTTCAAAGAGATCAGCAATGAGCATCACAAGCAGGAAGACGATGATCCCCTTTGCAAGATTATAGGAATTCGTCCTTCTGACAAACCATATCGCTTTGTAAATCAGAAACGCCACGACCAGAATATCGATGATATCTGCGATCCCCATCGTGGTGATCAGGTTGAGCGAACGCTCCAATGAAGTTCTCAATGCTTCCATACAGGCAACCTCTTTGTTCGGATCACGTACTTCCCCTTTTTATCACTTTATTATATAGCATCCGAAGAAAAAAGGCAAATGAAAACGGCAGTAATTTATATAATTTTTATTAACTTTGCTGCCGCCTTTTCTATCTCTCCGTGCGTGTTGAAGGGAGAAAAGCTCAGACGGACGGTGCCTGATTCAAGTGTTCCGACACTCTTGTGCGCAAGCGGCGCACAGTGCAGCCCGCTTCGTACGCAGATTTCATCCGCTGCAAGACGGGAGGCCACCTCTTCACAGTCGCGGCCGGTAATACGCAGAGACAGAACGCCGCTTTGTTCCGATTCGTCAGGTGCGAGGAACAGCTCGATCCCGTCTTTACCGTGCAGCAGCTCCACCATGTGACGGCAAAGCGATTTTTCGTGTGCTTCGATGTGTTCCCGGCCGTGCCTGCGAATAAAACGGATTCCCTCGGACAGGGCAGATGCGGCCGGCGCATTCTGTGTTCCCGCCTCAAGCCGATCCGGCAAATAAGGCGGCATCTCCCGCGAGAGGCTGTCGCTGCCGGAACCGCCGAAAAGCAGCGGCTCAGCGCTGGCTCCGCAGAGCAGGAGCCCGCTTCCCGGAACGCCGAGCAGAGACTTATGGCCGGGCATCGCGATATAATCTGCCTGCAGCTCTTCCGCGTCCAAGGGCAGCACGCCGGCGCTCTGCGAGGCGTCGACGATCAGCGGTACGCCATTCTCACGGCAAAGCGCCGCGATCTCCCTGATCGGAAGGATATAGCCGAAAACGTTGGATACATGCGTACACACGGCAAGCGCCGCACCGGGCAGCTTTTCTCTGAACGAACGAAGCAGTTCCTCGCTGTCAAAGGCTCGCCCGCCGGCCGGGTCGATCTCCGCCCCGCAGGCATGAAGCGGCCGGATCACGGCGTTATGCTCGTATGCCGAAACGACAGCGCGTCCACCCTTCCGGACAAGAGAGCGTACGGCGATATTCAGCGCGTGAGTCGCGTTCATAGTCATCACGACTCGCTCCGGATCCTTGAAATGGAAAAAAGCGGACGCGTCTTCTCTCATGTCCAGCATCGCATCCGCGGCACGCATGGCCGGTCTGTGCGCTCCTCTGCCGGGGCTCGACGCCTCTCCGAGCGTTTTTACAAAGGCGCGCAGTACCTGCGGAGGTTTTTGAAAAGAAGTGGCAGCGCTGTCCAGATAGATCACAGGGACACCTCCCGATACTCGCTGCCGTCTTCAGTCAGATATATTTTGCCGATCGATATCTCCCGACTGCGCAGAAGCTTGACGGCTCGCTCGGAGTCGGCGTGGATCCTGACGGCATATCCGCATCCGGAACGCGTCAGATCTTTCGGCGCTTTGACCGCTGCGGAGCGAATCAGCGCGTTCTCCAACAGTCTCGCCGCGCGCTGTGCGCTCGTTACGGAGCGGCACATAATGAGATAGGTTTTCATACAATCACCTCAAAAAAAGAAAACAGAGCATGGTCGAACCATGCTCTGAATACGCTTTGTTTTCCCACACGGTACGGGACATTCTATGCCGCAGCGTGATGAGGTGATTATATCTTATACCCTTTCAATCAGAACGACCGCATGCGCCGCGATCCCCGAACCGTCGCCTGTAAAACCCAGTCCCTCCTCGGTAGTCGCCTTTACGCTGATCGCGTCAAGCTCGACGCCGAGTGCGCGCGCCACGTTTTGCCGCATCTGCGGGATGTGAGGCATAAGCTTCGGCCGCTGTGCCAGGATCGTACAGTCTGCGTTGACAAGGCGATAGCCCGCCTCGCGCAGAAGACGTGAGACTTCGGCAAGCAGCCGGATACTGTCCGCGCCGCGATATTGCTCGTCGCTGTCTGGGAAATGCTGCCCGATATCGCCAAGCGCGGCGGCGCCGAGCATGGCGTCCATCAAGGCGTGCAGAAGCACATCGGCGTCCGAATGCCCGAGCAAGCCCTTTTCCCAGGGAATATCCACGCCGCCGAGGACGAGTTTTCTGCCTTCGACAAGGCGATGTACGTCGTAGCCGTGTCCGATCCTCATAACTCGCCTCTGCTCCTCAGGATTGCTTCGGCAAATATCAGATCGCGCGGCGTGGTGATCTTGATATTATCTTCTTCCCCTGCGACGGTAAAGGATTTGAACCCCGTCATATCCATCGCCGCGCTGTCGTCAGAGAGCGCAAGGCCCTTTTCGGCCGCTTTGGTGAGCGCGCCTTTGATCAGGATCGCGTCAAAAACCTGCGGCGTCTGAACACGGAAGGTCGTCTCTCGGTCCACCGTGCCGGCCACGCGGTTGTCCGCGTCCACGACCTTGAGCGTATCCGTGCTGGGAATGACGGGAACGGCAGCCATATGTTCGGCGGCGGCGCAAACGACGCGCTTGATGAGCGTTTCGCTCACGAGCGGACGGGCCGCGTCGTGGATCGCAATGAGTTTAGCGCCGGATTTGACGGCCGACACGCCGATGAGTGAGGATTCCATCCTCGTCTTTCCGCCGGCGACGACCTTGGAAACCTTTGTCATATTCTCCTGTGCACAGAGCTCGGCGATCTCGCTTACCTTATCCATGCGCGTGACAATGACAATCTCGCTGACATACTCCGAAAGCTCAAACACACGCAGCGTGCGCAAGAGTACGGAAGACGACCCCAGTTGCGCTGCAAGCTTGTCGCTTCCCATGCGCACAGAGCTGCCGGCCGCAACGATCACGGCGGAGCATTTCGGAATGGAATTGCTTTTCTTCCACAGATCCAATAAGCTCATCGGGTTTCCCCTTTCCCATCAGGCTTTCATCTGACGCTTGCGGTAGAAATTCATCATGCCGTCCTGCATATCGTCGAGATGCTTGAGCATTTTCCCGGCGCCGTAGGCCGCACAGGAGACGGGATCGTCCACAACGATTGTGCGGATGCCGGTGCTGCGCTCGATCAGCCGATCGATGCCATAGACCAGGCTGCCTCCGCCGGACATCACGATGCCGTTTCGGTCGAGGTCTCCGACGAGTTGGGGCGGCGTACGCTCGAGCACGGTGTGGATCGCCTCGAGGATGCGGTTCATAGGCTCGACGAAGGCTTCAATAAGCTCGGTCGAACTGAGTGAAACCGTTTTGGGAAGACCGTTTGTAAGGCTTCTTCCCTTTACCTCTTCCAGTCCCACGTCCGGACGCTGGATGACGCAGCCGATGCTGCGTTTCACCTCTTCCGCCGTGCCGAGGCCGATGAGAAGATTATGCTTTCTCCGCACGTACTTGACAATGGCCTCGTCAAAGCTGCCGCCCGCGACCTTGATGGACTCGCACTCTACCACGCCGCCGACGGAAACGACGGCTATTTCTGTCGTCCCGCCGCCGATATCGATGATCATATGACCGTCAGGCTTTGAGATGTCAATGCCGGCGCCGAGAGCTGTGGCAACAGCCGTCTCCAGAAGATAGACCTTGCGCGCTCCCGCTTCGATCGCGGAGTCGATGACCGCTCGTTCCTCCACGCCGGAAATGCTGCTGGGGACACAGGCCAGTACGCAGGGCTTGAAAAAGCTGAAGGAGGTGATCCTGCCGATCAGTTCGCGCAGCATCTGCGCGCTCATCTCATAGTCGGAGATCACGCCGGAGCTGACCGGATGGATCGCGACGATGTTGGCAGGCGTACGGCCGAGCATTTTCTGCGCGTCCTGACCGACTTTTTGAATCTTCCCGGTAAACTTGTCTACAGCAACGACAGTCGGCTCTCGAAGGACGACGCCTTTCCCCTGTTCAAATACGAGCGTGGAGGATGTGCCCATATCAATCGCAAGGTCTTTTTCAAAGATAACCATACTTTTTCACCTCAACGTGATTTTCATGCATGAAATGCTTTTTCAGCCGATCCGGCTCCTGGCGAGAGTCGCCGCGCAGACGCTTTTCGCGCCGGAGGCTTTCAGTACCCTGGCACACTCGCTCAGCGTTGCTCCGGTCGTGACGATGTCGTCCACAAGCAAAATGCTGCGGCCTCTGATCCGTTCCGGGTCGCTTGCGCGATAGACGCCCGAGACGTTTTTCCGCCTCTTTTCAGGCGAACCGGTCCCGGACTGAGGCGGATTGTCCGCGCACTTGTTCAACAGCTGCTCACAGGGTTTTCCCAAGCGTTCGGCAAGCTCCTCGGCAAGAAGCCGCGCCTGATCATAGCCGCGTTTCTTCAAACGCTTTCGCCCGAGCGGAGCCCAGGTGATCACTTCAAAAGAGCACTCGTTCTCAAGCAAACACTCCGCCATCAGTTCGGCATATTTGGGCGCGTATATGCTCATTCCGCCGAATTTGAAGCGCAAAAGAGAACGGCGCACATCGTCCTCGTAATAGAGCGGCGACAGGCAAAGATTAAGATGGCGGAACTTCTGTGCGCACTCCGATCCCTTTGCTCTGGGAAGAGTCCGTAAGCATTTTCCGCAAAGCAGCCCTTCGCTGTCTTTGAGGATTCTGCGGCAGAAGGGGCATCGCGGCGGGAAAAAAAGATCCAGCAGTTTTTCCAAAAACTCCTTCATCATCTTTTTCCTTCCCTATGATGTCGCTTATCTTTGTTATTTTACCCTCCGCAGCCTGGGCTGTCAAGTCAGGCGAGGAAAGAGAAGACTGTCTCCCAATATGGGACTAGAACCTCGGAGTCGGTCATATACAGCTCATGCTTCATACCGGGGACCTGATAAAAACCGCAGTCCTTCACGCGGGATACAAACAGATCCTGCGACTCATTTTTGACGACTGTATCGTTCCCGGCCTGAATAAGGAGAACCGGGATGCTTATCCGCGCGGTCTGCTTTTTCGAGGTAACGCGCGCACAGGCCCGAACGGCCTGTTTGCCCCAGTTGATGGAAGGATCCTGGGTCTGGAGCGCTTTGTCCGCTTTTCGTTTGGCGAAGTAATAGTCGTAGCGGCAGCGGGAGGAATCGCAGCTGTTCTCGAAGTCTCCCGCCTCAGGGAAGCTCTCGACAGGGTTGAGCGGTTCTTTGCGCTTCTCTCCCATGCCCTTGATGCTCGCCGCGACATACATGACGGGAACCGGGATCTTGCCGAAGCTCAGCCCGAGCATCGGGGACGAGAGCACCGCTTTTTTAAATAGCGTCGGATAACTCTCGATCGTCCAGGCGCCGATGCAGCCGCCCATGGAGTGGCAGTAGAGATAGACCGGAAGCTCGCCCGCGGCAGGGATCACGCGTTTTTCAGTCAGATGAACGAGGTCGAGCACATAATCCTCGAAGCGCTCGATATGAACGACGTAGGGATTTTGATTCTGTCGGAAAGAGCGCCCGTGCCCGCGGTGATCGACGCCCCAGACCTCGTAGCCGGCCTGCAGCATGTAATAGACCGATTCGGTAAACTTGCGGATCGATTCGGTGAAGCCGTGGCTGATGACGATCACGCCTTTCGGCTCGTCGGCGCGATAGTGTTCGAAATAGATCTTCTCTCCCGGGACGCGCTCATCGTAGCCGTTCTCCATTCTCTCGGCGATATAGGGATCGGCGTAAAGACGCATTTGTTCTGCGTAGTTCTCTTCGGTGATCCAGCGCATATCCATTCTCCTTTTCAGGTTGTTTACATGTTGTGCATGGTCTTTTTCCGCTCGAGGATGTAGTCGTACCAGGCGAGATACTCCTCGCCGAGACGCAATACGAGCGCACGGGCGTCCTCCGGACGGGAGGATGAGAAGACAAGACACTGCTGCGCAAGCTGATATTTGCGCGCGACGCTGAAGCGCGAGAGTTCCTCGTCCGAATATTCACCCAAGGCGGCCAGCTCCTGTCTGGCTTTAAAGAAACGGACGAAGGCCTCGGCCGCGTCGCGTCCGACGATCGGCCCGAGCAGAGAAAAGTCATTACCGGAGCTGTCAAGTGCTTTGGAAACCATCTCCCAGCGCCTTGGGTCGGCGTTGCCCTCTGTCCCGGTAAAGGGAGTTCGCAGATATAGATCGTTGTTCGCCAGGAATTCCATCACATAGGGGTTGATCCGGCTCCTGACCGCCCAGGGCATCCAGTTTTCCACTGTCGTACGGATATACACATGCGCGAAACGCCCGAACAAGGGTTCGGCCAGATCGTGAGCCGAGGTCGATTCGCTGCGGTCATTGCCGGCGGCAACGATCCGCGCGTTGGCCGGAAGCGGCCAGCGGTTGTTGACAAAGCGTTCGAGTACGATCTTGAAGATGACGGACTGCGTTTGCTTGGTAGCGTTTGTCAGCTCGTCGAAGAAGAGAATATGCAGCTCGCCGTCCTCACACAGACGCTCAAGCTTGACAAGCCAGACAGGCTTGATATCAACGATCTCGTCGTGCGCCTCGTTGTAGACGGCGCGGCCGTTGATCGTCTCGGGATTTTCGTTGACGAGCTCGATATCCAGCGCCTGCGGGTCGATCTGGCGTACGCGGTCGCTCTTGCCGTCGCCGGAAAGGCCGTGAAGGAACACGGGGATATTCGCTTCAACATAGGCGCGGATCAGGCTGAGTTCGTCGTGCTCTTCTACACGGAACGGAGCGTTTGCCGGCAGACTCTCGTCTCCTTCCTCACTGATCTCGGCAAGGAAATCCTTTTGGAGATAGGCCGCGCCACTCTCGCGGTCCATACCGCCGAACAATGCCTGACAGCAGAGGAGCAGACCAAGCGGCGCGTCATAAAGCCAGCGTATGGGACGGAATTCAAGAAAAACAGCCTCCCCTTCCGTCACAACGGTGCCGTCGCGCAGCTGCACATACCCGCCCGCGACGCTCTGCTCCAGTTCCAGGCGAATCAGGCGTTTCCCACCGAGAGAAAAGACCTTCCGCTCTTTTCCCGCGGCTCGGATCGTCCGTCCCGTGTCATAGAGCGCGCCGCGGCGGTATTCCTTCTCTGCCATGTCGCGCAGACTGACATCCATAATGAAGGCCGGATAACTGCCATATTCTGCGGTCACAACGCCGTCCTCATCGCGGATACGGCGCAAAAGCCTTTCCTCGCCCTTTTCGAGCAGCAGCGCGGGACGGAAGGCACAGAGGGCACATTCTCCGCTGCGGCCGAATCGATCCACACAGCCGTCGGAGAGGTAATAGTTGATCCCTCCCTCCGCCTCGTGCAGAAAGCCGTCGTCCTGCGTCGTCAGCAGCGCCAGATCTGCGGCAGGCGCTGCCGTGCCCACAGCCTTGAAAAGATTCAGCGGCTTATCAAAGACCTGTTCATGTGATAAGAAAATCGATCTCATGTTTCTCTTTCTCCTCTGTGGGGCGAACGTACAGCACACGGCCGCCGGGCGGATGGATCACGGCGTTTCCGTAGACGACCCAGATCGCGTCGCAGCGCTGCTCCGGCATCTCGGCAAAGCCGTCCGTGAAAATGATGCGGTTTTCGGCGTCGCCGGTAAAAGCCTCCACAGCCACGCGGAAGTCCGTCCCTCCGGCGCCTTCCAGCCTGAGGTTTTCGATATCCTCGTCCGTATGGATATCGTGAAATCCGTAAAATCGGGTGTCGAAGCAGCCGACGCGCACGACAGCGTCCTGCCGCATGAGTCCCTTGACGCCGCGTACGAAGGCGCGCAGCAGTGCGGCGTCGACCGAAGCGCTGGTGTCGAGCAGGATCTCGGCATGGGAGACTGGATAGGGCCTGAACTCGTGGCCGAGCACGCCCTCGCGGATCGTCAGACCGGGAAACCAGTCGAAGTCCATCTGCATGCTCGGCTCCAGCAGCTCAGCCAGGCCTGCAACGACGGCGGCCAGGCCGGGATCGTCGATCTGGCGTGTCTGCGCGTCGGTCTCCTTTCCGGCCTGCTTGTTCTCGCTCGTGGGAAGAGTGACCTCGCGATAGACGAGGGGTGTTTTCTCCGCGTTTTCATCACGGTTCTCCGCAAGGGTCTCATAGAGTTCCTCGGCGCTCTGCTCCGCGGCCTCCGGGACGAAGACGGCGTCCTCGGGGACAGAGAAACCGTCCGCCTTGAGCAGCGCGTTGACCACAGCGTCGCTCGCACGTTTCCACAGGATCGGGTCGCGTCCCTGTCCGCGTGCAAAGTGATTGAGCTGCAGATGAATGATCTGCTGCGCGATATAAAAGATCTGATGCTCCGGAGTATAGTAGCTCATCAGCCTGTCATTGTAGAGAACGCTGCGGCCGTCGTTGGCAGATACGCCGACGCCGTCGGCCTCGCGGAAATCCAGTACGGAGATCCGCTCGCTCCATTCCGGCCAGCGCTCGGAGAGCTCCTGGCAAACACGACGAACATCCATCACTTGTCCGCCATTCCGCAGTTCCGGCGGATACGCACGCGCAGGGCGTTATATCGTCTGGATTGCCGGACATTGTCGATCATCTGATAGGCGATCTGGTCGTCGCCTACAAGGATGAGCAGTTCTTTTGCTCTTGTGACAGCGGTATAGAGGATGTCGCGCGTGGAGAGCATCTGAGAGGTCGGGCAAAGCGCGAGGATGACCGCGCGGTATTCGCTGCCCTGCGCCTTATGTACCGTCATGGCCCAGGCATGCTCGAGCTCCAGCAGCTGGTCAAAGGAATAGACTGCGAGGCGCCCGTCAAAGCTGACGGTAAGAGACTCCTGCTCCGGATCGATCTGTGTGATCACGCCGATGTCGCCGTTATAGATCCCGCTGCCGGCAGCCGTGTTGTCTTCGCTGCGCCACATGATCTCGTAATTGTTGTGGATCTGCATCACACGGTCTCCCTCGCGGAACACGACGGAGCCAAAGGGTTTTTCTTTCTTTTCCTTTGCGGGCGGGTTGAGCGCTTCCTGCAGGCTGCGGTTGAGATTGATTGTACCCAGCTCGCCCTTTCTGGTCGGAGACAGCACCTGGATCTCTTCGCTCGAAATATGCATTTTTCCCGGAAGACGCGTTGAACAGAGCTCTGTGATGGTTTCGATCGTACCGGCCGCCTGGAAGCGTTTGAGGCGGAAGAAGTCGCCTGCGTTCTCCGACAGGTCGGGATGTTCGCCGCGGTTGATCATGTGTGCATTGCGCACGATGCGGCTCTCGCCGCGTTGACGAAAGATCTCCGTAAGGCGTACGGCGGGAACGGCCTCGCTGCGCAGAATCGCGGAAAACACGTCGCCGGGGCCGACCGAGGGCAGCTGATCGGCGTCGCCGACGAGAACCAGGCGCGCGTCGGCCGGCATGGCCTCGAGCAGCGCGCTCATAAGCGAAATGTCCACCATCGAGCACTCGTCAAGAATAACGGCGCCGCACTCAAGCGGGTCGGAAGCATTCTTGGAAAAGACGACGTTCTCCTCGTCTTCGGCAAACCTCGCGCCGAGCAGACGGTGTACGGTCGAGGCCTCGCACCCGGTCAGCTCGGTCATGCGCTTTGCGGCGCGGCCCGTCGGCGCTGTGAGCAGCGTCTTGATCCCAAGGCGGTCAAACATGGAGAGAATCGCTCGGATCGAGGTCGTTTTGCCCGTGCCGGGACCTCCGGTGATCACAATGATCTGATTTTCGAGCGCCATCTGAAGCGTTTCACGCTGACGCGGCGCGTATCGAATGCCCTGTCTGGCCTCCAGAGAAGCGATCAATGTCGAAAAATCCATATGCAGGGCATATTTCCGCTCCGACATGGCGGCGATGCGTGCGGCGGTATGGCACTCTGCCTCGTAAAGCCGCGGAAGATAACAGGCGTCACAGCCGGCGATCTGTTCAAAGGAAATGCGGCCGTCACCGATCATCTCGCCTAAAGTCTCGTCTATCCGCTCGGGCTCTACGCCGATCATCTGCCCGGTCACAAGGGCGAGCTTGTCGCGCGGGATAAAGCAGTGTCCGCCGCCCGCATTGTATTCCAGCTCAAAAAGCGCGGCTGCCGCGATGCGGTTATCGCTCTTCAGCTCAATTCCGAGCTCAAGCGCCATCTCATCGGCCTCCGCGAAGCTTCCTCCGATATGGGATGCCGCGAGGATGTACGGATTTTCCTGCAGGATCGCCACCGCGCTGTCGGCATAGTAGCGGTACATGCGGATCGCCAGGATCGGCCGCAGACCATAAGAACAGATAAATTCCATGAGACGGCGCAGTCCCGTCTGCTTGCGGAAGATCTCGGACATCTGCTGCGCTTTCTGAGGGCTGATGCCCTTGATCTGTGCAAGCTTTTCGGGTGAGCGCTCGAGAACGTCAAGCGTATCCTCTCCGAAACGGTTGACGAGCAGCGACGCGATGGCCGGGCCGATGCCGCGCACCGCGCCCTGGGCAAGATAATCATAGATCGCCGAGGCGCTTGTGGGAAGAAGGCGCTGGGCATATTCGGCCTTGAACTGCCTGCCGTGCACATTGTGCGTCATCCATGAGCCGGAAATGATCATCGACTCTCCCGCCGCGGCATAGGGAAAACAGCCGACAACCGTGACAAGCTCGCCGTTGGAGTCGACAAGACGGAGGACGGTATAGCCGTTCTCCTCGTTCTTGTAGATGACGGACTGAACGCTGCCTGCCAGTTCGATCAGTTCTTTTTCCTCTTCCATGCCTTACTCCCTGTCTCTCTCCAGCTGCATCCGGAGATATTGCCCCGTATAGCTCTCCCCGCATGCGGCGCAGTCCTCCGGCGTGCCGGAGAAGACAAGCTCTCCGCCTCCGTCGCCTCCCTCGGGGCCAAGGTCGATGATGTGATCTGCGACCTTGATGACATCCAGATTGTGCTCTATGACGACAACGGTGTTGCCCGCGTCGACCAGCCGGTCGAGGATATGGATCAGCTTGTGGATATCCGCTACATGCAGGCCGGTCGTCGGCTCATCAAGCACGTAGACCGTCGATCCGGTCTCCCGTTTGGCAAGCTCTGTGGCCAGCTTGACGCGCTGCGCTTCGCCGCCCGAGAGCGTTGTACTCGACTGTCCGAGGCGGATATAACCAAGGCCGACGTCGAGCAGCGTCTCGATCTTGCGGCGAACCTTCGGCTGGTTTTCAAAGAAGATATACGCCTCCTCCACGGTCATATCCAGCACCTCGGAGATGTTTTTTCCCTTATAGCGGACCTCAAGGGTCTCTCGGTTGTAGCGTTTGCCCTTGCAGACCTCGCAGGGGACGAACACGTCCGGCAGAAAGTGCATCTCGATCTTGACCAGCCCGTCGCCGGAGCAGGCCTCGCATCGGCCGCCCTTGACGTTGAAGGAAAAGCGGCTTTGTCCGAAGCCGTGCGCTTTCGCATCGGGCGTAGAGGCGAAGAGATCGCGAATGTCGTTGAACGCGCCGGTATAGGTCGCCGGATTGGAGCGCGGCGTGCGTCCGATCGGGCTCTGGTCGATACAGATGACTTTATCGACATACTGCAGGCCCTCGATGCCGTCAGAACGGCCCGGACGGATCTTGACACGGTTTTTCTCCGCCGCAAGCGTTTTATACAGGATTTCGTTGACAAGCGAGGACTTTCCGCTTCCCGAAACACCCGTTACACAGATAAGCTTACCGAGCGGGAATTCCACATCGATATTCTTCAGGTTGTTTTCTCTCGCCCCGCGGATGATCAGACTGTGTCCGTTCCCCTTCCGGCGTATGGACGGAACGGGAATGCGCCGCTTTCCGCTGAGATATTGTCCCGTGACAGACGACTCGCAGGCGCAGATCTCTTCCGCCGTGCCTGCGCAGACGATCTCTCCGCCGTTCACACCTGCTCCCGGGCCGATGTCGATGATGTGGTCCGCCGCGCGCATGGTCTCCTCGTCGTGTTCAACGACGATCAGCGTGTTGCCGAGGTCGCGCAGCTCCTTCAGGGTGCGGATCAGCTTGGCATTGTCGCGCTGATGCAGACCGATGCTCGGCTCGTCTAGGATATACAGCACGCCCATCAGGCTCGAGCCGATCTGTGTGGCCAGGCGGATACGCTGGCTCTCTCCGCCGGAAAGCGTGCCTGCCGCGCGGGAGAGCGTCAGATAGCCGAGCCCGACGCTGACAAGGAAACCGAGGCGAGAGCGGATCTCCTTGATAATCCGCTCCGCGATCAGCATTTCCTTTTCGCTGAAGCTTTGTTCATCGAAAAAACGAAGGGCCTCGGTGACGGACAAATCGGAAAAATCGGCGATGCTCATGCCCTTTACGGTCACGGCGAGGGCTGTTTTTTTCAGTCTTCTGCCGCCGCAGTCGGGACAGGGGATCTCGGCCATGCAGGCCTCGATATCGTCGCGCATCGAGGGACTCTGCGTCTCATGATAGCGGCGCTGAAGGTTATTGACGATGCCCTCGAACTCGCGTTTGATGACACCGAAGCCTTCGTTTTTCTCAAAGCGCAGCTGCAGCTGTTCGCCCTTCGTTCCGTAGAGGATCGCGTTGAGACCCTCTTGGGGGATATCGCGCACCGGATCGGTCAGTTTAAAGTGATAGCGGCGGGCAAGCGCTTCAAAATACATTTTCGAGATCGTATCGCCCTTGACGTTGCCCCAGCCGCTGGCCGTGATCGCGCCGTCCATGATGCTCAGCGCGGGGTTGGGAATGATGAGATCGGGGTCGACAAGAAGCTGCAGACCGAGGCCTGTGCAGGTCGGGCAGGCGCCGTAGGGATTATTGAAGGAGAACAGACGCGGCGAAAGCTCTTCCACAGAGACGCCGCAGTCCTCACAGGCATAGTTTTGGGAGAAGCTGAGCATCTGATGCTGCTCTCCCATCACCTCGACGAACAGAACGCCGCCGGAGAGAGCGAGCGCAGTCTCTGCCGAATCGCTGAGGCGGCGCATGATCCCTTCCTTGATGACGAGACGGTCCACTACGATCTCGATATCATGTTTTTTATTTTTCTCCAGCCGGATCTCCTCAGACAGTTCGAAGAGGATCCCGTCGACGCGCGCGCGGACGTAGCCGGACTTTTTCGCATCCTCGAGCACCTTGACATGCTCGCCCTTGCGGCCGCGCACGACCGGAGCGAGCAGCTGGATGCGGCTGCCGGTCGGAAGCTCCATGATCTGATCGACGATCTGATCAATGGTCTGCTGCCGGATCTCCTTGCCGCAGTTCGGGCAGTGCGGCACGCCGATGCGCGCCCAGAGAAGGCGCATATAATCGTATATCTCCGTCACCGTTCCGACGGTGGAACGCGGGTTTTTCGAGGTCGTTTTCTGATCGATGGAGATTGCCGGAGAGAGCCCGTCGATGTAGTCGACGTCCGGCTTGTCCATCTGGCCGAGAAACATGCGCGCGTAGGAGCTGAGACTTTCGACATAGCGGCGCTGGCCCTCGGCGTAGATCGTGTCGAAGGCCAGGCTCGATTTCCCGCTGCCGGAGAGGCCGGTAATGACGACCAGCTTGTCGCGCGGGATCTCGACGTCGATATTCTTCAGGTTATTCTCTCTCGCGCCTTTGATGAAGATGCTCTCCTGCATTACTGCTCCTTTGTCAGCGCGGCCGTGCCGGCACGCGTCAGCCTGATCAGATCGTCGGGTGCAAGCTCGACCTGCGCGCCGATTCTGCCGGCGCTGACGATGATACTCTCCTGCCCCCCGCAGCTGCTGTCTAAAAAAGTCTTATACTGTTTCTTCATTCCGATCGGTGAGCAGCCGCCGCGGATATAGCCGGTCAGAGCGTTGATTTCGTTCACATGCACCATCTCGACGGACTTTTCTCCCGCCGCCTTGGCCGCTCGCTTGAGGTCAAGCTCAGCGCATACGGGGATCACGAAAACATAGATATTCTTGCTCGCGCCGCGCGCGACAAGCGTCTTGAACACGCTCTCCGGCGCTTTTCCGATCAGACCTGCGACTGTCACGCCGTCCACGGCCCCGTCGCCGTGCGGATAGGCGTGAGGGATATAAGAGACCTTTTTCTGGTCCAAAAAGCGCATCACGTTCGTTTTCTGTTCCGCCATAGCCGCATGCCCTCTTTCACAGATTGTCAGACACTTTATTTTACCCTAAAACTTCCGCCCTTTCAATAGAGAAAGACGAAATAAATCCGATACGAACCCTCTATCTCAAGACAAAGCAAAAGACAGTCCAAAAACGCGGACTGTCTTTTTGCGATTCATTTCTGCGCGGGCAGATCAATAGCCTACGGCGATGCCGAATGCGATAAAGCCGAGGACGAGGAGGAAGTTGGCGAGAAAGAGCGGCCAGCTTTTTTTGATCCATGCGAAATAGTCGAGCTCCATCATCGACAGCGCGATGAGCAGCACCGGAGAGGTCGGAAAGAGCACGTTCGTATAGCCGTCGGCGAAGGTATAAAGCAGCACCATCATGGACTTGCTCAGCCCTACGTTCACAACGGAAAGCAGCCCCATCACAAGGATTGCTTTTGCAGTTGAAGAAGAGATGAAAAACTCCAGCACGAGCACAATGAGATAGATGCTCATCGCAATGCCGAAGGGGCTCTTCCCCTCTGCCATGACGTTGATCTGATGCACGATGGTCGGCAGGATCGCACCGCGGTCGAAGATGAACTTGATCGACGCGGCCATCGCGATGAACACGATGGTCGGCAGTACGCTGACAAGCCCCCGGCCGAAGCTGGAAAGGACCTTCTTGAGATCTCCCATGGCGAGATAACCGGCAATCAGACCGCCGATCAGAAAGTAGGCGATCAGGATCACAACGGAATAATCGCGCAGTGACTCGCTCATCGAGGAAATAATAATGAGCGCGAGCGCGGCGAGCAGAAAGACCGCGTAGGTCAGCCGGACGCGTCCGCTGCGCTGAGACTGCGCGTCCTCCTCCAGCACATTCTGACGCAGCGCCTCATCGTGCCGCAGCGTGACGGAGGACGAGGGATCTTTCGCGATGCGCCGCAGGTACAGGAACAGAAAGCCGAGCAGCAGCGGGAACATCACGATGAAGACGAGCAGGCGGAACCAGATCTTCAGCATCGGGTTCACGCCGATGATGCCCGAGGCCAGCAGAACGGTAAACGGATTGGTGATCGCGCTGGCAAAGCCGAAGCCGCAGGCGATGATGCTGCAGAGAAAGCCCGTAAAGGAGTCGTAACCCAGGAGCACGCAGAGCGAGGCCACGATGGGGAACATCGTGAGCATCTCCTCAAAAAGGCCCAGGAAGGAGCCGAAGCAGTAGAACAAAAACGAGATCAGCACGAGCAGCAGCGCGCGACGGGTGCGGAAGCGCTCGGACACCGCGCCGATCAGAAGCCGGATCCCGCCCGCGTCGTTCATGACCTGGAAGGACGAGGAGATCACGATCAGAAACAGCGAAAGCATGATCAGCGTCAGTCCGTCCGGGGAGAAGAAGACGAGCACGGGCGCAAAGACGCCCTGCAGCAGCGGGATGCCGGAAAGGTCGCTGCGGAGCGTATAGCTCAGGTAGTCGGTGCTGCCGTCCGCGAGCGTGCCGAACTCGCCCTTCGGGACAAGATAGGTCAGCACAATGGCGACGACCATCAGCGCGGCCAGAAGTAGTACGACCTGGATAAAGGTCTTGGTGGAAATGTCGATCAGATTGCGGTTTTTCTTCGCTTTCGCCATGGAAGATCACACCGTTTCTTTCTTTTTGTTTTTGCGGCGGCGCTCGGTCAGCAGATCGACCGCCAGGCCCCATCGGGCCGTCTGCTGCGGCTGTGTCTCGGGATAGAAATAATACAACTCTCCGTCATGATATAGCTCGAATTCCGTGGCGCAGGAAAAGGCCAGCGCGGGCAGCTTCTCCGTCGGAATGGAGAACTCGCCGCTCTCCGAGCGGTATGTAAAGGTCTCCGGCGTGAGGAAGCACTCGCCCTTTTCTTTTCTGTTCTTTCCGCCGTCTTTTCCGTGGATCAAAGTGCGGACGGAGCAATGCAGGGAGAGTGTGTCGAGTTCTTTTTCTTCCGCCTCGCGGATCCGGTCGTACCACGCGCCGATCATGAAGGGCGCCTCCGTAAAGCGATATTGTTCGTCGAGCGCATGTACAGTCCCACAGGCGCTGCAGACAAGGCGGTTTCCCTCTGACATGATCGTATACAGCGCACCGCAGTCCGCGCAGCGATAGAGGATCGTTTCAAGACCCGCGGCCTTGTCCTGCTGCGGATAGCGGCATATCACGTTTTCCGAGGCGTCGTTCCAAAGCGTCGAGGCGATCTTTTCGTTCAGCTCATCGGCAGGCATCGAAGCAAGCGTTTCCTTTTTGATCACGTCCTCGACCGTCACGCTGATCGAGGAACGGAAACGCTTCTTTCTCCACTTCGGGTCGGCAAAATACGCGCCGTTGATTTTGACCAGAACAATATCTGCGTTCATCCGCTTGTAGAAGGCGCCCCCCTCTTCCACGATGGGGTTGGATCTGCCGTCCGGGGAGAGCCGTCCCTCCGGGAAGATCACGACGCTGTGCCCGTCCTTCAGAGTCCGCATGATGCGGACCGGAGAGGACAGCTCTGTTGTGAACAGCTTCTTTGACAGGATACCGGCGCGTCTCGAGAGTGTTTTCAGCACGGGGCGCGTCGTATAGAATTCATTGACAAGGAAGGTCGGATTACGCGGATGCGCCATCTGATGGATGTAATAGAAATCAAAAAAAGATTCGTGATTGGCAAGCAGGATATACGGCGGCTCCGCCTCTCCGAGACGCTCGTCACGGATCTCCGGGCGAGGTCTGCGTCCGTGCCAGAGCCTGACGAGGAAGAAGATCAGCGCATAGACCGGCGAGTCCGGCGTCCCGTCGTTTTTACGAAAGATGAAGCGAGCGGCAAGCGAAAACAGCGCCGCGGCCAGGAAAAGGATAATCAGCACAAGCAGCCAGCGCGGCATGCTGCCGGACGGGATAGCCGCAGCCGCCTCCCCTACCGGAATGGCGTTGGGATTCAGGCAGAGAACATGCTCTTTCAATCCGATCACCTCCCATGCTCGGAATGTTTTTTCATGGTCGATGAGAATGTTTCAGCGGCCGTATAAAGGCCGCTGATGTCGTGAAATCACGCTTGATTAAATCGCTCGAGCAAAGTCTCCACACTGTTATCGAGCACGGCGAGACATTGCTCCACCGTAACCTCGCCCGGAAGCTGCATGCCGAGATCAAGCCATTGTGAGATCACGCCGACCACGCAGTTGGAGTAAAACTCCACAACAAACTCGAAATCACGCCTGTCGATCTTCATATCGTGCGAGACGATGACCGCAAAGCTGCGGATGCAGTTCTGCAGCTTCTGCTTGTAGAAGCGAAGCATATAGGTCCTGTTCGGCGAATTGTAGATGTTCAGTGCAAAATCCGCATTCTGCATGAGGTATTTGAAGAACATCGACACGTCCTCGCGCCAGCGTTCATATTTGACCTCATGAGGGAGATTGTTTTCCGCATCCTGCTCAAACACCCACTCAAGCAGATCGTATACATCGTCGAAATGATAGTAGAAGGTCTGCCGATTGACACCGCAGATCTCGACCAGATCCTTGACGGTGATTTTATCTATGGGCTTTACCGCCATCATTTTTTTCAGTGCGGCGGCCAGCGATTCCTTGGTTGAAGAAGACATGGTTTTCCTCGCTTTTTTACACTTATCTTAATCTGCGCGCCACGGAAGCAGCGAGCCTTTTTTTACAAGAAACGCTCTCGCGGCAAGCTCTGCCATCGGGTCGTCGGAGTGGGAGTCTGAATAGAAGTTTTTGATCTCCCCCTCGGGGAAAATCTCTCGAAAGCGCCGTACTTTTTCCCTGTCGCGGCAGTTTTCCCCCTCGATCCTTCCGGAACGGATATCCATCCTCGTCCCTATCACGGCGACGCCGAGACGGCGTCCCGCCTCGCTCACAAGGAATTCGGGCGAAGCGGTGACAATCAGATCGTCGGACCGCTTTTGAGCCAGATACCATTCCCCTATCCCCGTGAAATGTTTATCCCAAAACTGTTCAACCACATGCTCCGTCTCAGGCAAAAAGCGCAGATAGGCAAAGAGCCTTTCCTTAAGCCGCTTTGTGCTGATCCTGCCGCGGGCATACCGCACAAGCGCAGAGACAATCCCGGGTAAATCGCGCAGCACGGCCCCGGGAAAACGTTTCAGACAATATCGAAAAAACGTGGCAGAGCTGTCATGGTAAAAGATCGTCTTGTCGAAATCGTAGACGTTCATCGTTCAGAGGACATAATAAACAAAATTCTCCTTGCGCGGCTTCATGGCCGGATCCTCGGCCGGATAACCGAGAATGCAGTTGCCGACGCCGATCCACTCGCCATCGACGCCCCACTTTTTCAGCAGCGCTTTTCCCTCATCGCTGTCAAAAACTTCTTTGGCACGGTTTATCCAGCAGGAACCGAGCCCGACAGCCTTTGCCGCGTTCATCAGATTGCCCAGCACAAGACTGCCGTCCTGAACAGCATAGGGACTGTTTGCTTCGGCGAGTACGATCAATACCGTCGGCGCGCCGTAAAAGGGATCAGCCTTCACGCCGAGAACGGCAGCGTTGAGACGGGAGAGCTCGTCACGCGTTTGCTTGTCCTGGACGGCGATGATGATTGCGGACTGTCCGTTTTTGCCGGACGCGGCACATACGCCGGCGCGGATGACGGAGTCAAGCTTCTCACGGCTGATCTGCTCGCTCTGATAGCGGCGGATACTGCGCCTGTTATACAGGACTTCCAAAGCATCGTTCATGTTCATCTGCTTCCTTTCTTCAAAATCAGGATTCTGTGTTCCCCGTCGTAATGCAGCAGACGGGATGCAAACCAGGACTCAACCAGTACGGCAAGCGTCTGGATCAGGACCGCAAGCGGGAGCGGGCAAAGGCCGGCCGCTCCGAAAATCAGAACAAGCAGCTTCACCGCGCCGCACAAGACAGTTTGCTCTACTGCGGCTTTTGCGGCGCGTTTGGCAAGGCGGTAGAGCTTCGGCAGCGCACGAAGATCGCGGCTGAGAATCGCGGCGTCTGCTGCTTCGACACCCTGCGGCTTGTCAAATGCGCCGAGCGTGATGCCGACTGTCGCGAGGCGCAGCGCGTCATCGTCGCACACGCCGTCGCCGATAAAAGCCAGCGTGGTGTTGACGTTTCGGTTGCTCATAAGATATTCGACGGAATTACATTTTTCCTTCGGTGTGAGCTCGGCCTTGACAAGGTCAAAGTTCAGCGAAGAGGCGATCCGCCGCGCGGCGGAATGGACGTCGCCTGTAAGCAGCACGCTTGTCTCGACACCTTCGACGCGCAATTCTTCGATCACGTCGAAGGCGCTGTCGCGCACCGCGTCTTCAAGGACGATATGGCCGACATAGCGTCCGTCAACCGCAACGTGAATCACGGTACCGGGAATGCTCGGGCTCTCCGCGCGGATGTCATGCTCTTCCATCATGGCCGCGTTGCCGACGTAGACGCAGCTGCCGCTTATGATGGCGCTTACGCCGCGGCCGGGCGTTTCATCGATCTTCTCTGCGGTGATTTCCGAGGCATAGGCTCCGCTTGCCGCGACGATCGCCCTGGCGATCGGATGCGGGGACTGAAGCTCGGCCGCTCCGGCAAGGAAAAGAAGCTGCCCTTCCGTAACGCCCTTGGGAAAGACCTCCTTGACGCGATACTCTCCTTCTGTGACCGTTCCGGTTTTGTCAAATACCATCGTCTCGGCTTTTGAGAGAGACTCAAGCACGTCATGTCCCTTTACGACAACTCCCGCTGCGGCCGCTGCAGCGGAGGCGCAGTCATAACCGAGTTTTACGCTCTGCACGACGGAATACGTCTGGGAGACCGTCAGCAGGATCGCGGCGCGGACAAAATAGAGCCGCCATTCGCCCGTGGCGAGGGACGGGATCACTGCGAGCAGAAACGCGATCAGCACAAGGGCAGGAGAAAGATAGGACAGGACGCGCTGCAGCAGCCGCTCCTGTGAGGACTTGTGCATCCAGGCATTCTCAGCGGCCCGAATAAGCATGCCGTTCACCGAATCAGCCTGAGAGCGTTCAACGCGGATCTTCAGCTGCGCGTTGATATTCGTACATCCGGCGACGGCGGCACTTCCGGGCGCGACGGGAAAACTGAGGCTCCCGCCGACGAGCGCCGAGGCATCGAGGACCGAGGTCCCCTCCAACACGGTTCCGTCCGCGGGAATGATTTCTCCGGCGGCGACTTCGATCTCTTGTCCGGCGGTCAGCGCGGACGCTTTGATCTGGCTGACGGAACCGTCCTTTGTCAAAATCGCCGACTCAGGGCGAAGAGCATACAGTGAGGAAAGCTTTTTGCTCTGCAGATCCTCGACGTAAGCAAGCGCCAGATCCGCGATCTTCAGAAAAACCACGATGGCTGCCGCTCCGAAATAAGCGCCGGCACAGAAGGCCATAAGACAGGCGATCGTGATGATCAGCTCTCTGCCGAGAACAATGCCCATAAAGGCCTCCTGAAAGGCCTCGTACAGATATTCATAGCCGGCCATCAGAAACGGGACAAGAAAGCTCAAAAGCCGGATCAAGCCGTTCGTCGGCAGAAAATATGCGAGGCACAGGAGAACGAGCGAGAGGATCGTCAGAAGCAAATCGTAGGGATTAAAGCTCCTGTCAAGCGTTTTGTTGAGCATCACGCCGGAAAGCGCGCTCACCTGTTTTTCTTTCGGACGTCGGGACGAGAGGGCTTTTATCTTGATTTCCGGCATACGGAACGACTTTACCCGTTCGATAAGGGCGGGCTCTTTCTTTTCAACTTGTGCAAGGTGTTTTGCCATTTCTATCTCTCCTCAAATCCCCACATGGCTGATCCCCTGACGCAGGATGGCAAATACATGCTCATCGGCGATGGAGTACCAGACATTCTTTCCTTCTTTACGGCATCTGACAAGATTTCTCTCACGGAGTAGCTTCAGCTGATGAGAAACGACAGAATGAGAAAGCCCGAGACTGTTGGCGATGTCAAGCACACATCTTTCTCCCTCCGTCAGCTTACAAAGGATCATCAGCCTTGTGTTATCGGCAAATACGCGAAAAAAGCCAGACAGTGAGGAGATCCCTTCGCCGTCCGGCAAAACGATTTCAGATCGATTCATTTGCTCATGCGCCTCCGTTATCCCGTAAAACAACCGAGGCGAAACACTTTCTATGCGCTTCGCCATGGAGTGATCGTTATATGAACGCTTCTTCATATTTGATTTGATGATACGCTATACGACAAAACTTGTCAATATGTAAATACGCAAGAAAATTGCAGGGCGGCAGCGCCGTCCTGCAATCAATCGCTTTGCGATTACTTCATGCCGTTTTCGTAGGCCTCGATCATCTTTTTGACCATCTGGCCGCCGACGGAGCCGGCCTGACGGCTGGTGAGGTCGCCGTTATAGCCGTTCTTCAGATTGACGCCGACTTCGGAAGCGGCTTCCATCTTGAATCTGTCCATCGCCTCGCGAGCGTTCGGGTTCACGAGCTGGTTGCTGGAATTGTAAGCCATCGTTTGCATCTCCTTTTCATCAGATTGGACCGGGTGAAAACAGGCCCGATCACCCGGTCTGTGTCGCCCGGAGATGCGTCGGTTCTGTTTTCCCTTGTCCGTGCTTATCTTTTGCCGCAGAAAAGAAGATATGCGGACGTCTGTCTTGAAAAATATGGATAAAAAAAACAACAGCCTCCACCGGCTGCTGCAAACAACGCATATAACGAAATAACCCCTGACTGATCCACTCAACTCCACAGTCAGGGGTTATTTCTCCGTGTTCTTGGTATCTAACATCCTGGTTACCTCTCTTTCTGCAGATTTGGGCTTCTTACGGGCTTTGAAATCCATTCAACGGCCACATCACACATTCATCATAAACTCGTATAGTGAGTAAACTATATGTGCCGGAACATTTCCTTTCCCGAGAGCCCCTTCGCCCCGTGCAAATTCAGGGCGGTTTATGTCATAGGGGATTTCCCTTTCTGTCTATACTATAGCAAATCGAAACACAGAATGCAATCGGCAGAGCAGACAAAGAAGTCTTGTAAAAATTGTACAAAACAGAAGTTTTCTTTTTATTTTTTGTTACATATATTGACGAAATCGAACGTATGGTTTATGATGATAACGTTGTGTGCCGCGCAGGTTGTCTGACCTGCGCGGCACTGTTGTCAAAAAGCTATTCTTTGTATTCAAACATCAGATCGTACATGCAGACGGTGTCTCCGTCGCGCACGCCGAGTTCCTCCATGCGTGCGAAAACGCCGCTCTCGCGCAGAATGCGGTCGAAAAACATACGGCTCTCGTAGTCCGAGAAATTGACCGTCGCGACCAGGCGCTGAAGCCAGGGGCCCTCGACGAGCCACATATCGTCAAACTTCTCGATCGTGAGATCGCCGGAAGTGTCCACCTTCGGCTCGGGCGGGACATAGTCCGCCTCAAAGCTTGCGATCGGGGGCAGCTCGTGCAGCATGGCGGCGCACTCCGCGACCAGTTCGTGCGTCCCTGCGTGGGTCGCGGCGCTCAGCTCAAAGAGCCGGAAACCGCGCTCGGCAACATGACGGCGCAGGCGCTCAAGATTGTCCGAGCCCTCTTCCAGCAGATCACACTTGTTTGCCGCGACGAGCTGCGGCCGCTCGGCAAGCTCCGGACTGTATTCGCGCAGCTCGGCGTTGATCGCGTCGAAGTCCTCGACCGGATCACGGCCCTCACTGCCCGAGACGTCTACCAGGTGCACCAGCAGACGACAGCGGTCGATATGGCGCAGGAAGTCGTGACCAAGTCCCGCGCCCTCGGACGCGCCCTCGATGATGCCGGGGATGTCCGCCATGACAAAGGATACTCCTTCGTCCACATAGACGACCCCGAGGTTCGGGAACAGGGTCGTAAAGTGATAATTTGCGATTTTCGGATGCGCCTTGCTGACGACGGACAGGAGCGTGGATTTGCCCACATTGGGAAAGCCGATCAATCCCACGTCGGCCAGCAGCTTGAGTTCGAGTGTGATATCATGACTCTCGCCGGGCAGACCGGGCTTGGCAAAACGCGGGACCTGTCGCGTGGGCGTGGCGAAATGGGTGTTGCCCCAGCCGCCGCGGCCGCCCTTTGCGGCGATCCAATCCTCACCGGTAGACATGTCGTGCATGATCGCGCCGGTCTCGGTGTCACGGATGACCGTGCCGCGCGGGACTTTGATGACGAGCGTCTCCCCGTCCCGCCCGTTGCAGCGTTTGCCTTGACCGGGCATGCCGTTCTGGGCGACGTATTTGCGCTTGTAGCGAAAGTCCATCAGCGTGGACATATCGTCGTCCACGGAAAAAACTACGCTGCCGCCGCGGCCTCCGTCCCCGCCGTCCGGGCCGCCCGCCGCGACATATTTCTCACGGTGAAAGGCCACCGCACCGTCGCCGCCGCTGCCCGCGCGGACCGTGATCCGGGCTTTATCCACAAAAGATGCTGCCATACTTACTCCTTCTCTTGAAACACGGCTCAAAACAAAAGACCGGACTCGTTTTCTGTCCGGTCTTTTTGTTTGCTTTACTGAGCGATTTCTTCGTAAACAGAGACCATCTTGCGGTCCTTGCCCATGCGCTCGAACTTCACTTTGCCGTCGATGAGGGCGAACAGAGTGTCGTCCTTCCCCTTGCCCACGTTGTTGCCGGGGTGGATCTTGGTTCCGCGCTGTCTGACAAGGATGTTGCCGGCCAGGACAAACTGTCCGTCGGCTCTCTTGGTTCCGAGGCGCTTGGACTCACTGTCGCGGCCGTTCTTGGTGGAACCCATACCTTTTTTGTGTGCCATCAGGTTTTTCCTCCTTTAGTCATAATAGCTGCGGATGCTCAGGCGTTGATCGCTTCGATCTGGACCTTCGTGTAGGGCTGTCTGTGGCCCTGCGTTCTGCGGTAACCCTTTTTGGGCTTCATCTTGTAGACGCGGATCTTGCTGCCCTTGCCGCTCTTCACGACATTGGCGCTGACGGACGCGCCCTCGATCATGGGCTTGCCGAAAACGGCGTTGTCGCCGTCGATCACGGCCAGTACCTGGTCGAACTTGACGGCCTCGCCGGCCGCCGCGTCGAGCTTCTCGATAAAGACGACGTCGCCTTCTGCGACACGGTACTGCTTACCGCCGGTTACGATGATAGCATGCTTCACGAATGAACTCCTCCCATCTTGCAGGACTCGCTCTGGAGGCGCGGGACGAACCCGACTTTCACGGCCTCTTCAATGCGGCTTTGGTATAATAACACGCCCGATTGGCAATGTCAACAAGTTTCCGTTGAAATCTTTGGTATTTTTGCTCTTTTTCAGCCGACGGCCTGGATCGTATCGTCTACCAGAACGGGAGCGCCGTCCGCCTCGCTTTCGCTGAGCAGCAGACGGTGCTCGGCATAGTCTGCATCGGTATAGCTGATCATCAGATCCGGCATACCGGCAGGGACGCGCACGTTGATCTGCAGAGCACAGTCGTCCATATAGCTTGCATACCAAAGGCGTTCGCGCTCATAAAAGTTGTCGCCCTCGCCCTGATCATAGTAGGCCGCCTTGCTGATACTGACGTCATAGGCCTTGCCCTGAACCGTCAGGTAAAGCTCCTCCCCTTCCTCGACCTCGAGTCGGCCGACGCTCCTGACGGTGCCGTCCTCGACCGCGTCGAGCTTCACAACGCTGAGGAAAGCCTCCCCGTCGCGCTTTGCCGGCAGATACCGAGCGTCCAGATAACCCTCGAGCGCGGCATACGGAATGGTGAACAGTGGGATGCCGATCCCCGCATCCTCGGGAGAGAGTTCGCCGTAGCCGGGAAAGAACACCATTCCGTCGGCGGAGAAATACCAGCTCCCGTCGCGTACAAGAGCGGAGAGCGCTACGGTATAGTCGCCCTCGCCGCGTGAGAGCTGGGACATGAGCGTTTCATCCGCTCTGGCAAGAGCAACGATCTGATCGGCAAGATAGCTTCTGAGCGTTTCAGGATCGCTTGAGAGGCTGTCAAGCGTCAGCTTTTCGCCGGTTTCGCTGTCAAAGGAGCAGCCGAGATAGCCGCGCTTGTCCTTCGTGCCGCCGGTGTAGACGCTTGTCCAGTAACGAAAGCTGACGACGCTGCCGTCTGCGCGCAGGACCTTGACGGTGCGGGCAGAGGAAAAGGTCGTGTTCAGGTCTGCTCCGGTATCCATCACATAACCGTAATTATCCGTCGCCTCTTCCAGAAGCTGCGCTCTGCCGCCGTCGCTTCCGGAGCCGGAGATATAGACCTCATCGAGCAGGCGAAGCTGTTCGTTGATTTTCTCCGCCGCTTCGGGCCGCCCGTCGATCATAACGGTCGGCGTTTCATAGGAGAAGATCAGAATGATCGGTCCTCCGTCCGGGATGTCAAAATGCTCCTGTGTTTTCTTTGTATAGACGATCACGCGGTCGCCCAGCTCGGCTCCGTATACTCTACGGACCGGCTCGTTCAGGTCCGCAGCCGGTACAGGCGTCGCCTCCGGAACCACTTCCGCGGCGGGAGTCATAGTCGGCTCCGGCGTCAACTCCGGCGTCGGGAGAGGCGGGATCTCCGTATTCTTGATCGTGTCAAGCTCTGCGCAGGCACAGAGAGAAAAAATCATGCACGCACAAAGGATCGCACAAAGGATCTTTTTCATTTCAAACCTCTTTTTCTATAGACTCCCGCGGGATCTCGCGGGCGATGGCAGAATTGGTATACCGTCCGTCGGAGCTGACTTCGCGGATGATCTCGATCGCCTCCGGGAGTCGGATCTCCTGTTTCTCATTCTCCAGCTCAAGCTCCATGAGCGCGCGGTCGTCCCAGAATGGGAAGACGTCGATCTCAAAGCGCTGAGCGTCATAATCAAAAAGATAGCGTTTCTTCCGGATAGGGCCGCGCAGCGGGTCTGCCAGGGGAAGCAGTTCAAGGTAATTCTCCGCCGTGATCTCTTGCTCGATCTCAACGCGCGTGAGATCGCTCAAACGCCTCTTTGCCGTGTGTGTATAGACGGTCCTGTCCCCATAATCGCGGCGGCGGATCCGCTCGCGCGCGCCTTCGGGCGTCAGAATATAGACCTGCTCTATCTCGGAGACAGGCAGCCTTTCCAGCAAGGAGGCGTCGGGCATGCGAATGAGAAATTTCCGCTCGATTTCCAGATGCTCCATGTTATGCCTCCGTCCCCGCTGTTGTCCGGGCATTCAGTATATATGAGAAAAGTTGCAAAATCAAGAACATTCCTAAAACATGAACGCCGCATTTCAGAAATATTAAGGAAAACCGAGCCCTCCGGCGTTGGGAAAAAAGCTATTGACTTGCCGTTTATTTCAAATATACTACTAAATAGAGAGATCCTGACCACACTCAATCTTAAAGGAGAGAATACCATGGCAGAATTAAGGCCAAAAATCGTTAAGCTCTGCAAAGTCATCGGCGGCATTTCCGGAATGGTCAACAAGATCGACGAGAACGCCCCCGAATACTACTGTATGGCCGACATCGTCACCGACGACGAAGCCGATGTGGCCATCGCTGCCGGTCTGCGCAAGGAACGCACGGCCGAGTATCTGGCCAAAAAGGTCGGAAAGAGCGTCGAGGAGACCGAAAAGATCGCCAAGCGCCTCGCCTGGATCGGCATTTTCCGCTGCACCTATGACGAGAAAGACGGCGTGGACAAGTACTTCATGCAGATTTTTGCCCCCGGCATCCTCGAAATGATGGTCAACAACAAAGAACTGCTGGAGACCCATCCGGAGGTCGGCCGCGCGTTTGAAGAATACACCCGCAAGCGCATGGAGCTCATGTCCGCGATGATCCCGCAGGGCTACGGTCTGATGCGCGTTATCCCCGTCGAGAGCGCCATCTCCGACGATCCCACCGTCCACGACTACGACAAGCTGTCCTACTATCTGAACAAGTATGACAAGTTCTCCGTCTCGCCCTGCTCCTGCCGCTCCTCCCGCACCTCGATCAACGACGGCTGCGGCCATCTGGCCGACGAGATGTGCATTCAGATGGGCAAGGGCGCGGAACATTATATCCGCACCGGCCGTGCCCGTGAGATCACGCGCGAGGAAGCGTGGGAGATCATCAAGCGCGCCGAGGAAAACGGTCTCATGCACGACATCCCCAACATTGAGGAGGCCGGCGAGAGCGCCGCGATCTGCAACTGCTGTTCCTGCGCCTGCTTCGGACTGCGCGTCGGTCTGATGTTCGGCGCGCGCGACGTCATCCGCTCGAACTACGTCGCCGAGATCGACGAGGCCAAGTGCGTGGCCTGCGGCATGTGTGTCGAGACCTGTCCCGGCAACGCGCTCAAGCTCGGCCAGAAGCTGCCCACGACTGAGGACACCAGCGCGCCGGAGTATAAAAAGATGACCGACGTCATCTTCTCCAAGGACGTTTGGAACCCCAATTACCGCGAGAACTTCGAGGACACCGTACCGACCGGCACCGCCCCCTGCAAGGCCGCCTGCCCGGCTCATATCGCCGTACAGGGCTATCTGAAGCTGGCGGCGCAGGGCAGGTACACCGACGCCCTCGAGCTCATCAAAAAAGAGAACCCCTTCCCCGCCGTCTGCGGCCGCATCTGCAACAAACGCTGCGAGCAGGAATGCACCCGCGGCAGCGTGGATGAGGCCGTGGCCATTGACGAGGTCAAGCGTTTCATCGCCGACCATGATCTCGACGAGGCCACCCGCTTCGTTCCGAAAATGATCAACCAGACCGGGAAACCCTTCACCGAGAAGATCGCGATCATCGGCGCGGGCCCTGCGGGTATGAGCTGCGCCTACTATCTGGCCAACAAAGGCTATCCCGTGACCGTGTTCGACCGCAATCCCGTCCCCGGCGGCATGCTCACGCTCGGCATCCCGAACTTCCGTCTGGAGAAGGATGTGCTCAACGCCGAGATCGACATTCTGCGCGAGATGGGCGTGGAGTTCCGCTGCGGCGTCGAGGTCGGCAAGGACGTCACGATCCAGCAGCTGCGCGAGGAGGGCTACAAGGGCTTCTATCTCGCCATCGGCGCGCAGAAAAGCGCCAAGCTGAAGGTCCCGGGCGAGGAGCTTGAGGGCGTGCTCGGCGGCGTCGACTTTCTGCGCGAGGTCAACCTCGGCAACAAGGTCAAGATCGGCAAACGCTGTGCGGTCGTCGGCGGAGGCAACGTCGCGATGGACGTGTGCCGCACGGCCGTCCGTCTCGGCGCTGACAAGACTTACATCATCTACCGCCGCGGCGAGGAAGAAATGCCTGCCGACCGCGACGAGGTCAAAGAGGCCAAAGCCGAGGGGGTCGAGTTCCGCTTCCTCTGCGCGCCCGTCGAGATCCTCGGAGAAAACGGCAGAGTCTGCGGCATGAAAGTCGAGCTCATGGAGCTCGGCGAACCGGATGAGAAGGGACGCAGGAAGCCCGTCGGAACCGGCAAATTCGAAACGATCGAGCTCGACAGCGTGATCGGCGCAGTCGGCCAGGTCGTCGACTGGGGCAGCCTGGATGTGGGCGAACTCAAGACCACGCCGAAGGGCACCGCGCTGGCCGATCCCCTTACCTACCAGACCAACCAGAGCGACATCTTCGTCGGCGGCGACGTCTACACCGGTCCGAAGTTCGCCATCGACGCGATCGCAGCCGGCAAGGAGGCCGCGATCTCGCTGCACCGCTTCGTCCATCCCGGCCAGACGCTGACGGCGGGACGCGACCGCCGGCACATCACGGCGTTGAATAAGGAAAAGGCCAGGATCGACGTCGGCAGCTTCGACCGCGACCACCGTCAGCTGCCCGGCTACAACGAGGCGAAGGCCAAGACCTTCTCCGACGCGCGCGTGACCTTCACCGAAGAGCAGGTCCGCAAGGAGACAGCCCGCTGCCTCGGCTGCGGCGCGACCAAGGTCGACGAGTATATGTGCATCGGCTGCGGCCTGTGCACGACGCGCTGCAAGTTCGACGCGATCAAGCTCAAGAAAGTCCGCAGCTGGGAGGCCGGCTCTTTTGAGACCATGCCGATCAAGGTCGCGGAGGGTCTTGTCAAGCGCACCGGCGGCATCGTCCGCAAGGCGATCAGCGGGAAGAAGTAATGCACGAGCTCGGTATTTGCGACGCGCTGCTGAAAATGGTCGACCAGGTCGCCAAAGAGGAACAGCTCGCTTGTGTCCGCGCCGTCACGGTCGAGGTCGGCACACTCTCCGGCGTCGTCCCGAAGTATCTTGTGGATTGCTGGACGGCCGTCTCGGACGGCACGCCCTACGCGGACACGACCTTCTCGGTCGAGGTCGTCGAGGGCACGGCCAAATGCTTCGACTGCGGGCAGGAGTTCGCCGCCGGCATCAACGACAAGCTGGTGTGTCCCTTCTGCGGCGGGAACAAGCTTATCCCCGTGTCGGGACGAGACCTGACATTGAAAGAGATCCTCGCTGACTAGCACAACGTCCTCCGTCAATCCGGACGGAGGACGTTTTCTATCCTATGCTTGAAAGCCGGCCTTCACTCATGGTATACTCCTCCTTGAAACGGAGGACTTTCCCATGGAAATCTATACGCTTCCCTGCCGGCTCCGAAGCCGGGACGTCAATTTGTTCCAGCGTCTGCGCACCTCGCAGCTTTTTGAACTGCTGCAGGAGGCCGCGACCGATCATTCCGAGCTGCTCGGCTGCGGCGTTCATGAGATCCGCCCCAGAGGCCTCATGTGGGTGCTGGCTCGGCAGAACGCGGAAATCGCCCGTATGCCGTCCTACGGCGAGGAGATTGTTGTCGAAACATGGCCCGGCAAGACCGTTCACTCCCTTTACCCGCGTTATTACCGTATTCTCGACTTCACGGGGGAACCGATCATACAGAGCTCCGCGATCTGGATCCTTGCCGATCTCAAAGAGCGCACGCTTGTTCCCTCTTCTCAGTCTGGGATTGAGTATTCTTTTGAAAAACGCGGGTTTGAGATCGCGCTGCCCTCGCCGCCGCGCCGCTTTTTCACGGATCGGAGTCTCTCCTTCAGCGTTCCGTTCAGTTACGTCGATATGAACGGGCATATGAACAACACACGCTATTTCGATCTGGCGGACAACCTCTCTCCCGCCGCGGCCGAGGGCCGCGACCCCCGGCGCATCCTGGTGGAATATTCCGCCGAACTGCGGGGCGGACAAAGCTATGAGCTGCTCTACGGGCAGGAGGGTGACCGTTTCTTTCTCAAAGCCGGTGCTGAGAAGCCCCTGTTCCGCATCGTAATGGATTATTGATTTTAAAAGAGATCCGACGGAGACATTCATCGGATCTCTTTTAACGTTTTTGCGTTTACATAATGCATTGTACTGAAAACGGGACAGGCTTTATGATACGCTTGGATCAAAGAAAAAAAGGAGGCTTTGATCCATGAAAACCATTCTTTCCGAACTCACACTCGACACCCAGTTCCTCAGTGCCGCTCTGCTGCCGCTCGGCCTTCTCATCGGCGTCGTATCCGCGCTGATCCTGTAAAAGAAAGTCCTGCGCTTCTCCTTCTCTTTCATGGCGGAGGCTCATACGATGGAGCAAGGAGATGATGCAAATGGCAGACCTTCGCCTCATGGCGCGCCGATACAGAAAGCAACTGTCCGTACTTGTGACCGCGCTCGCGGCGATCCTGATCCTCTGGACGGTAAACAGCCCGGCGATCGTCGGCGCTTCGGCCGTTGAGAGGCAGCTTCCGATCTACAGCGTTCAGCGAGATGACAAAAAGATCGCGATCAGCTTTGATGCAGCCTGGGGCAACGAGGACACGGGAACGCTGATCAATATTCTTTCAAGCTATGGCGTCCGCACGACCTTTTTTGTTGTTGGCGACTGGGCGGAAAAGTATCCCGAGTCTCTCAGGCAGCTGCACGACGCCGGGCACGAGGTGATGAGTCACTCCTCACACCACGCGCATTTTTCCATGATGAGCGCGGATGAGATCGCCGCCGACCTGCGGGAAGCAAACCGCTTGATCTCCGCCGAAACGGGCGTCGAACCAACGCTCTTCCGCTGTCCTTACGGCGAGTACGACGACCACGTGATTCAGACTGTAAAAAGTATGGGCATGACTGCCATCCAATGGTCGGTGGACAGTCTTGACTGGAAGGGCATCAGCGCGGATGAGATCGCACAGCGCGTGCTCAAACGAGTCGAGCCGGGCAGCATCGTTCTGTTCCACAATGCCGCCGAGCACACGCCCGAGGCCCTGCCGCGGATCATCGAGACGCTGCAGAGCAAGGGCTATGAGATCGTCCCCGTTTCCGAGCTGCTGCTCGAAGGCGATTATCACATCGACCACACGGGCAAGCAGATCCCCAATCAGGTTCGGCCGGCGACATGAAGCAAGCGCGACAGGAATGTATCCTGTCGCGCTGGTCATTTATTGCCTTGCCTCGCTGCGGATTCGCTCCATGATTCGTATGATCAGCCCCGTGCGTGAGAAGGGCGTGATCAGAAAATATCCGTCCACATACGGCGCCATGCGGCGGGCCATTGCGGCGGAGATCTCAACGGCCAGTTCCTCGCCTTTGGCGCGATCGGCGTTTTCATAAAGCGCGATGATCTTTTCGTCCACACTGATCCCCGCGATTTCGCTGTTGATAAAAAGCGCGTTGCGTTGGCTGACGATCGGCATGATGCCTCCGAGGATCTTGCCCTTGAGCATCTTTCGCGCAAGCTTGAGGTTTTCGAGCGCCTCGTCCGTCAAAATGGGCTGGGTCAAAAAGCCGTCGGCGCCGTTCTCCTCTTTCTTTTTCGCCAGATCGAGTTGGATCGCGAAGTTGCGCGCGTTGACATTGAGCGCGGCGAAGATATGGAAGGGCGCGGGCAGCACGGCCTCGTTCATGCTCGAAACGAACTTGATGAGCTTGCGTGAGTTGAAGTTGTAAACGCTTTTGACCTCATCGCGGCTGGCGGCCGGGACCGGGTCGCCGGTCACGAGAAGAACATTGTTCACGCCCTCCGCGCAGAGACCGAGCAGCAACGCCTGCGTCGCGTTGAGGTTGCGGTCCCGGCAGGTCATGTGCGGCATGACGTTCATACCGAGCTCACGCTTGATCTTGCAGACCATAAGGCTGGAATCCATCCTTGCGCGTGCGATCGGGCAGTCAGCCACGGTGATCATGTCCGCGCCGCCGTCGCGCAGCTCGCGCGCGCCAGTCATGAAGCCGCTCACCTCCGCGCCCTCAGGCGGATCGAGCTCAACGGCGAAAGGCTTTCTTGCTCCGTCGCACAGCGCGTCCCAGAAGGGATCGGGACGCAGCGCGGCGCCGACGCGATCACGCTTCTGTGCGGGATAGTCGATCAGCACCGGCGCGGGAGCGCGGATGGCTTTGGCCGCGGAGCCGATATGCTGGGGCGTCGTGCCGCAGCAGCCGCCGATGATCTGCGCGCCGCGCGCGTGCATGATCGCGATCTGCGAGGCGAAATAGCCCGGATCGCCGTCATAGTAGGTGCGATTGCCGCGCACGGTGGGATAACCGGCGTTCGGCATGACAGAAAAGAGACCGTTGATCGGGCCGATCTTGTTCATCAGCTCCACCATCTGGCGGCCGCCCGAAACGCAGTTGAGACCGACGGCGTCGATGTAGGCGTCCTCCGCCGCACCGCGGCAGAGCTCGCCGATCAGACGGCCGTCGCGGGTAAAGCCGTCCGGCTGCGCAGCAAAGGAGACCAGCACGAAAGCGTCCGGGTCGGCAGCCTTGATATGCTCGGCGATCTCGTGGAGATACAGATCCGTCCCGATCGTCTCGAACAGGAAGTGCCGTGCGCCGAGTGAGAGGAATTGATCGACGATGAAGTGGTATTCCTCCAACAGATCGGTGTCGTCCCGCGCGTCGATCGGGCCGATATCAGCGAAAACGTAGGCCTCGTCCCCGGCTGCGCGGCGTGCGATCAGCCAGCCCTCGCGTATAATGGCGGCGCAGTCACTCACGGGGAAGTTCTGACGGTTGGCGCCGTATGTGTTCGTCTTGATCGCACGGCAGCCTGCGTCGAGATAGGCGCGGTGAATCGCCTCGATCTCACCGGGCGCGCTGAGGTTGGCCCATTCGCAGTCACGGTGGCTGGTACGGTTGCGCGAAGCGTAAAAAGTCCCCATGCCGCCGTCGAAGAGCAGCACCCCGTTTTCTTTGATAAATGCTCTGATCTCTTTCATCCCAGCACCCGCTTTGCGATATCCGCGCTCTGTTTGGCGTCCTTTGCGTAATAGTCCGCGCCGATCTGCGCGGCATAGTCCTCCGTCAGTACGGCGCCGCCCACCATGATTTTGCAGTCATGCCCGCTGCGGTGCAGTGCGGCGATCGTCTCGGCCATGCTCGCCACCGTTGTGGTCATCAGCGCGGACAGGCCGACAAGGCGCACGTTCTCCCGAACGGCAGTCTCCACGACCGTCGCGGGCGGCACGTCGCGGCCGAGGTCAATGACCGTATAGCCGTAATTCTCCAGCACGACGCGCACGATGTTCTTGCCGATGTCGTGGATGTCGCCCTGCACGGTGGCCAGCACGATTTTTCCCTTGGAGACGTTTTTCTCACCGCGCTTGGCGATGCTTGTTTTGACAAGCTCAAAGCCCGCGCAGGCGGCGTTGGCCGCGTTTATCAGCTGCGGAAGGAAGATCTCCTCCCTCTCGTAGCGCTCTCCTACGCGATCGAGAGCTGGGATCAGCAGCGTGTCCACGACCTCGAGCTCACTCATCGACTTCAGCGCAGCCGCGGTCAGCGCTGCGGTCTCCTGTTTGAGACCGCGCATGATCGCCTCGCCGATGCTCATCTCGCCGGTCGGCATGTGGGCCGCGGCGTCGGGGGCCGGGGCGCTGGCAAAGCGGCGGATATAGGCCTCACTGCCGCGATCCTCGCCCGAGAGCACGCGATAAGCCGCCACGGCGTCCATCATGGCGCTCTGGTTGGGATTGACGATCGGCAGATCGAGTCCGGCATACAGCGCCTGTGTCAGGAAGGAGCGCGTGATAGTCTCCCGTGCGGGAAGGCCGAAGGAGATATTGCTCACGCCGAGCACGGTGTGAAGACCCATTTCTTCTTTGACCGTGCGCAGTGCGCGCAGCGTCTCCGCGGCCTGCTCCTGCTGGGCGGAGACCGTCAGCGTCAGGCAGTCGATATAGACGTCGTCTTTTTCAATCCCGTGCGCGAGCGCTGCTTCAAGGATGCGCCGTGCGATCGCGACGCGCGCCTCCGCGCTCTGCGGGATGCCGGTCTCGTCCATGCACAGGCCAACCACGGCCGCGCCGTATTTTTTGCAAAGGGGCAGGATCCTCTCGAGCACCTCTCTCTTCCCGTTGACGGAATTGACGATCGCCTTGCCGCAGCAGGCGCGGAGCCCGGCTTCGATCGCCGTCGGGTCGGAGGAGTCGATCTGCAGCGGCAGATCCACCGCCGCCTGCAGCGCCTTGACCGTGCGGCGCATCATGTCCGGCTCGTCCAGACCGGGAAGGCCGACGTTGACGTCGAGGATATCGGCCCCGGCGTCCTGCTGCTCGACACCGCGCTGGACGATATAATCGATATCGCCCTCGCGAAGCGCCTGCTGAAACCGCTTCTTTCCCGTAGGGTTGATCCTCTCGCCGATCACACGCACGCCGCCGAGTTCCGCTGCAGCGGTCGCCGAGCAGACGCCGCAGCGTACTTTCGGCGCACGGGGAGCAGGAGACGATCCTCTTACCGCTTCGGCGAGCGCACGGATGAAATCCGGCGTCGTACCGCAGCATCCTCCGAGGACGCTCACGCCGAGAGAGATTGCCTCTTTCAGTTCAAAGGCAAACTCCTCGGGTGTGATGTGGTATTTCCCCGTAGCCGGATCGGGAAGGCCCGCGTTCGGCTTGAGGATCAGCGGCAGATCGGTCCACTCGCGCAGCTCGCGGATCAGCGAAAGCAGCTCTTTCGGTCCGAGGCTGCAGTTAAAGCCCAGCGCGTCCACGCCCAGTCCCGTAAGCGTCAGCGCCATGGCAGGCACGGTCACGCCCAGGAAACTGCGCCCGGTTTTTTCAAAGGTCATGGTCGTCCAGACCGGCAGATCACAGTTCTCCTTTGCCGCCAGTACCGCGGCCTTCATCTCATAGAGATCGCTCATCGTTTCGATGACGATCAGATCCGCTCCGGCCTCCGCCCCGGCCAGGACGATCTCCCGGAAAATGTCATAGGCTTCCTCAAAGGAGAGCGCTCCGAGCGGCTCGAGAAGCTGTCCGATCGGGCCGATATCGAGCGCGACTTTGATCTCGAAGCCCTCTCCCGCCGCACGCGCGCAACGCACGCCCGCGGAAACGAGCTCGGCCACGCTGTGGCCGCAGCCGGAAGCTTTGTATCGGTTGGCACCGAAGGTGTTGGTATAGAGCACGCGGCTTCCCGCCTCGACATATTGCCGCTGAATGGCGGAGACTGTCTCGGGCTGGGTGATGTTCCAAAGCTCCGGCACCTGCCCCATCGGCAGGCCGGCGGCCTGGAGCATTGTGCCCATCGCGCCGTCGAGCAATACGATCCGATCATATTCCACAGCTCTTTCCCTCCTTTCGATAGCAGCAGTTTTCATAGTTCCCGCACGCCTCGCAGCCTCGGCCGCGTTTCGGCTGCGGCCTGTCGGACACGCCGATGAGCGCGGTGACGCTCTTCTGCGGGATCATCAGACAGCTCTCTGAGAGGCTCACGCCGATGCGGCGGCTCACGTCCAGGAGAGAGAAGATCGCCCGCTGGTCTGAAAGCGGCATGTCGCCGTAGCCGGGGCTGAAACGGTCCGTCAGAAACCGCGGGGCGAACGCGGCGGCGAGATCCTCGCAGAAATTGTCGCAGACCGCTTCAATGGCCGCACTGCCCGCCGCGTCGAGGATCACGGAGTCGGCCAAATTCTTTCCCGCCGTGCGGCGGATCAGGTTCTCAGCCTCGATACCCAACGTGGCTGCCATAACAATAACGGAATCGCAATCATACAGGAAGGCGCGGATATCCTCGCCGCCGGGATGGTAGTCCGTTCCCTCCAGCAGACTGTCGGGGAGCAGGGCAAACATGCGCCAGACAAGACGGGGGCGGGCCGTACGCAGCATCAGCCCCTCGCATCGCTCCAGGTCGGCGCGGATCTCTTCGGGCAGGAAGCTGCCGTGATAGCTCAAATAGCGCAGCATTTCGGTGTGTGGGATGCTCTCAAGTCTCGCTTCCACGGTCTTCTCCTCCCCTGACGGATAATTATGTGATATTATAGAAAAACAGCGCGGACTTGTCAATTCTTCTTTGCTAAACGAAAAAAACGAACGCGGCTTCAGGGAAAGCCGTGTCCGTTTTCATGTTAACGATCGATCAGCCCACCGGGAGCGGCTGAGCCGCGCTCGTCTCTTCGCTCTTCTCTTCTTCCTTCACGACTGGATCGGGCAGGATCCTTTGGCCGTTGTATGTCGGATGATAGGTCGGGACCATTCGCTCGACATAGAGTCGGATATCGGGATCGTTGCGGTAGGAAACGTCGATCAGTTCGCCCAAATCGGTCAGGAAACGGTCTGTATCAAAGGCGATCGGGCATCCGATATGTATGAGCTTGTTGTCGGTGGTCTTCAGGCCTTCCTCGGCCATCAGCTTCTCTTCATAAAGCTTCTCGCCAGGGCGCAGGCCGGTATATTCGATCTTGATATCCTCGTCCGGCTTCAGGCCGGAGAGACGGATCAGATTGCGCGCCAAGGTATCGATCTTGACCGGGCTGCCCATATCGAGAACAAAGATCTCGCCGCCGTGGGCATAGGTGCCCGCGAGCATCACAAGGCTGACCGCTTCCGGCACCGTCATGAAGTAGCGGATGATATCCGGGTGCGTGACCGTGACGGGGCCGCCCCGCGCGATCTGCCGCTTGAATACCGGCACCACGGAGCCGTTCGAGCCGAGCACGTTGCCGAAGCGAACGGCGACAAACTCGGTGTGACAATTCGCAGAAGGCTTTTCCTGAGAAGCAAATCCGCCGTCGCTGCCTTTATGAAGATAAAGCGCGGGGATCTCGTCGGCCCTGCCCGCCTTGATCTTGGCGTCAAAGCTCTGGATCACCATTTCGCACAGGCGTTTGCTCGCGCCCATGATGTTGGTGGGATTGACGGCTTTGTCGGTGCTGATGAGCACGAAGCGTTCGCAGCCGTGCATCATGGCGGCATAGGCTGTCTTATAGGTGCCGATGGCATTGTTCTTGATGGCCTCGCAGGGGCTGTCCTCCATCAGCGGCACATGCTTGTGCGCAGCGGCATGGTAGACGATCTCCGGGCGGTAGTCGGCAAAGACCTGATCCATTCTGCGGCTGTCGCGCACCGAGCCGATCAACACCACCAGATCGAGATCGGGATGCTTTTCTTTCAGTTCGAGCTGAATGTCATAGGCATTGTTTTCGTATATGTCAAAAATGATCAGGCGCTTGGGACTGTGCCCGGCGATCTGCCGGCACAGCTCGGAGCCGATGCTTCCGCCGCCGCCGGTGACCATGACGGTCTTGCCGTTGATGAAAGCAAAGACTTCCTCCAGATCGGGCTTGATCGGATCGCGGCCGAGCAGGTCCTCGATCGATACTTCTTTGAGGGCGCTGGCTGTCAGCTGTCCGCTGAAGAACTGATACATGCCGGGCAGATTTTTGATCTCGCAGTCCGTTTCATTGCAAATGCTCAGGATGTCGCGGCGCTGGGCCATGGTCGCGCTGGGCAGAGCAATAAAGATCTTGTTGACGCGGTATTTCTCCACGCAATCGAGAATGGATTCGCGTCCGCCTGCCACAAGGATCCCGTCGATATAGCGGTTCCACTTGTTTGAGTTGTCGTCGATGATGCAGACGACCCTGCCGCTGGATTTCCCCGTGTTGATATCGCGCAGGATCATCTGTCCGGCCGCGCCGGCGCCGATGAGCATGATCCTGTCTTTGTTCTTCTTTCCGCCGCTGTTGAAGAAAAAGAGAGCGGCTTTGTAGGAGAAGCGGATAGCCAGCAGAAAGATACATTGCAGGACAGCGCCGATCATATAATAGGAGATCGGCATGCGGCAGTAGAACAGAAGCGTCGCCGCGACGTGGATCGCGGACATGAACAGCGAGACGACAAGCGTACGAACGAACTCATTAAAGCCCGCAAAACGCCAGATGCTCTTGTAAAGACCGCAGAGCGCAAATACGATCAGACAGGCTGCGGCATAAATCAGCGCGAAACGCTGCCACGCTTCCAGATATTTCACTTCGATCATCGAATAGCGAAAATCAAAACGCAGCAGGAGCGCAAGGAAATACGAAACGCTGACCGCGACCACATCATAAATGCCGATCACGATCGCGATCTTCTTCCAGTGTTCAAATCTCGCCGGCTTTTTTCCGGTTCTCTTCGCACCCATGAGCTTACCGTCCGTGTAGTATTCGTTCAGACACATTCCATGTCTCAAAACAGAAATCCGAATAATTGACGCAAAACATCAATTTATAGATTACCATAACGAAAGACGGATTTCAACCGTCAAACCGCGCGCTTTTTTACAAAAACAGGGAGCGTTCTCAAAAACGCTCCCTGTTTCCTTCGTTATTTCAGAATTGCCTTTTGATAGTTCTTTTTGCCGCGACGAAGAACGACGCCGGCTCTCAGCTCGTCCGCACTGAAGCGTTTGGCAATGTCCGTGATTTTTTCGTTGTTGGCTGTGACGCCGCCCTGCTGGATGTTGCGGCGGGCATCGGACTTCGACGGGCAGAGTCCGGTCTTGACCAGCAGCGTCATGACATCCGCACCGCCGTCGGTCAGATCCTCCTCCGTGAGCTCCGTCGTGGGCATGTCGCCGCCGCCTCCGCCGCCGAAGAGCGCCTTGGCGGAAGCCTCAGCCTTTTGTGCCTCGTCTTCTCCATGCACCATCCTTGTCAGCTCAAAGGCCAGGATCTCCTTGGCGCGGTTGATCCTTTCGTCTTTCCAGCCCTCCATCTCGCGGATCTGCTCGAGCGGCAGAAAGGTCAGCATCCGGATGCACTTCATGACGTCCGCATCATCCACGTTGCGCCAGTACTGATAGAAATCGAAGGGCGAGGTCTTGTCCGGATCGAGCCAGACGGCGTTCCCGGCCGTCTTGCCCATCTTCTTGCCCTGAGAGTCGGTCAGCAGCGTGATCGTCATCGCGTGTGCGTCTTTCCCGAGCTTGCGGCGGATGAGCTCAGTCCCACCGAGCATGTTGCTCCACTGGTCGTCTCCGCCAAACTGCATGTTGCAGTCGTGATGCTGGAACAGGTAGTAGAAGTCGTAGGACTGCATGATCATGTAGTTGAACTCCAGGAAGCTCAAGCCCTTTTCCATGCGGTTCTTGTAACACTCCGCGCGCAGCATGTTGTTGACCGAGAAGCAGGCACCCACCTCACGCAGCAGTTCCACGTAGTTGAGATCAAGCAGCCAATCGGCGTTGTTGAGCATCACGGCCTTGTCCGGGCCGAATTCGATGAATCGCTCCATCTGGCGGCGGAAGCATTCGGCGTTGTGCTCGATATCCTCACGCGTGAGCATTTTTCGCATATCCGTACGCCCGGATGGATCGCCGATCATGGTCGTGCCGCCGCCAATGAGCGCGATGGGACGGTTGCCCGCCATCTGCAGACGCTTCATCAGCGTCAGAGCCATAAAGTGACCCGCCGTCAGGCTGTCGGCAGTGCAGTCAAAGCCGATGTAAAACACGGCCTTGCCCTCATTGAGCAAATTCCTGATTTCTTCTTCATTCGTCACCTGCGCGATCAGACCGCGCTCGACGAGTTCCTCGTAAATTCCCATACTGTTTCTCCTTATTTGTTCTCCTTGATCAGTTTTTCGGCAGTCTCCGCGCCGAAAGCGATCAGCTCGTCGCAGGGCACGCCTGAGCGTTTAAGGTCAAGGCAGCGCAAATTGCCGTACTTTTCACGAAAGGCGCCCGTGCACCGCTTTGTCAGCGCCGCAACCCTTGTCATCGCCTCGCGGTCCCCCGCCCCGGCGGCCGGCTCGGACGCGCCGATCGCCATGACGGCGCCCGAGATCGCGCCGCATATCTCCCCGCAGCGCACGCCTCCGCCGAAGCCGCAGGCCAGAGACAGCGCGCAAGCTCTGTCAAGACCTGTATACTTGCCGCAGGCGCTCAGGACGCACTGCGCACAGTTGAAGCCCTCTCCGTGCAGACGGACGGCCTCTTCTCCGATACCCACAAAATCATCTCCCACAACCATAAAATAAACCCTCTGCCCCGAAACGGGGCAGAGGGCATAAAATGCGGTACCACCTCTGCGTATCCCTGCTCTCGCGGGCAGGGACCTCGGTGAGTGAAAACACTCTCTCGCGCTATCGGGCGAGACCCGTCCCGTCTTAATCACACAGTTGTGCTTTCGTCGGGCCGCTCCGGACCGTATTGTGCGGCGCCCCTCTCCCCCTCTCAGCAAAACGGGGTCTCTCTGTGCAGGTTCATCCGTACGTCTGTCCTTCATCGCGTTGACGGATTGGATTATACAGGAAGTCTCAACGGCTGTCAAGCGCGCTTTTGTACCTTTCCTTGAAAGCCATGCAGCGCTGCAGCTGTTCCTCCGCACTTGAGAGCGTGAGCGCCGTAACGTTGTCTCCGCCGTGAAGGCGGGCGAGCTCAGCGGCTCTCCCCTGCCGTTCGAGCGGCGTGACCTCGGTATAGGTCCTGCCGTTGCGTTCGGATTTGGAGATCACAAAATGCGTATCCGCCATCGCCGCGATCTGCGGAAGGTGCGTCACGCACATGACCTGCTTGCCGAGCGAGACGCTGAAAAGCTTTTCGGCAATGCGCTGCGCCGCGATGCCGGAAACGCCGCTGTCGATCTCGTCGAAGATCATGGTCGGAACGGTGTCGTTTTCGGCAAAGACGTTCTTCATGGCCAGCATGATCCGGCTCAGCTCGCCGCCGGAGGCGATGTGACTGATCCGCCCGAGTTCCTCCCCGGCATTGGCGGACATGAGGAATCTCACCTGATCCGCGCCGGAGGCGGCGAAGCCCTCCTCGTTCTCCACGCCGGAGAAGTCGACCGCGAAGCGCACCGAAGGCATGGACAGCTCGCGCAGTTCCTCGACGATGCGGCGCTGCAGAACTTCCGCGGCGCTCTTTCTTTTGTCTGTCAGAGCGGCGGCGAGAGTAAGACAGTTCTTTCTCTCTCCGTCCAGTTCACGCTCGAGTCGGGAAATGCTCTCCTCTGCGCTGTCGATCTCATCGAGTCTGCGGCGGCTTTCGTCCAGCAGCGCAATCAGGCCCTCCTCGTCGGTGCCGTGTTTGCGCTGAAGGCGGTTGAGCAGCAACATCCTGCTCTCGAGCCGATCGAATTCTTCGGGTGAAAAATCCAAACTCTCGCGCAGATCACGCAAGGTCTCTGCCGCGTCGGTCAGGGAAAATACGGCGTCATGGATGCTCTTGACGCTGCCGTCAAGCTCCGGTGCGAAAGCGGCGGCGCGCTGCGCGAAGCCGGCGGCGCTCTGTGCAAGAGAAACGGCGTTTTCATCTCCGTCATAAAGCAGGACGCAGGCGTTTTCGATCGCCTCGGTCAGCTTCTCGGAGTTGCGCAGCAAACTCAGCCGCGCGGCGATCTCTTCATATTCGCCGCTGCGAAGCTCAGCTTTTTCCAATTCCTCGATGCGGTAGCCGAGTCTGTCGCGCAGGCGCTCCTTTTCCTCTTCGTCGAGACGCAGCGCGTCAATCTGCGAACGGAGATCGCAAAAGCGTCCGTAGGCTGCCGCGTATTCGTCTCTGAGCTCCTGCGGGACGCCGAAACGATCGAGATAAGCGAGGTGACGATGCTCGTCCATAAGCTGACGGCCGTCGTTTTGGCCGTGGATATCCACCAGAAGCGAGGCCAGCTCGCGCAGCTGTACGGCGCTCACAGGCACGCCGCACACGCGGCAGGAGCTCTTTCCGTCCGCGCCGATCCGGCGCTGCAGCACAAGCTCGTCCTCCGCGTCGATCTCGTTCTCCTGCAGAAAATCCTCAACACCGGCGCTCATGTCAAAGCAGGCCGTAACGACGGCGCGCTCGGTTCCATGCCGTACAAGCTCTCGGCTTACACGGTCTCCGAGGACGGCGCCGATGGAGTCGATGACGATAGACTTGCCTGCGCCGGTCTCGCCCGTAAGGACGTTCAGACCCGGAGTGAAGCAGATGTCAGCTTTCTCGATAACGGCGATATTTTCAATGTGAAGTTCGTTGAGCATACTGCCACCTCACAAAAGAATGCTCCGGGATCAATTTCCGATAATGCTCTCCATCTCATGCGAGAGCTTCTCGCAGCTCTCTATATCGACCATGGCGAGGAAGGCCGTGTCGTCGCCCGCAAGCGTACCGGCAAGCCCGTCGATCGTCATGCCGTCCAGTGCTGAGCACACGGCGGGAGCCAATCCCGGCAGCGTTTTGATGACAAGAATGTTCATGGCCGTCTGGTGGGAACTGACGCTCTCGCGCAGGATCTTCTTCAGTCTCTGCCTCGAGTCGTCGTTCTCGGATCTTCCGGAGACGGTGTAACGGTAATTGCCGTTCGGGCCGAGTTCCTTCACGAGGCGCATGTCCTTGATATCACGCGAAAGAGTGGCCTGCGTACTTTTTACGCCGCGTTCGAGCAGCGCATCCTGCAGCTGCCGCTGGGTTTCGATATTCTGATGCGTGATGATGTCGAGGATCACGCTCTGTCTGCCTGGCTTCATTCTGGTCAGTCCTCCGTCAAAGTTTCTCATATGCAGTCTCAAAAAACGATTTTTCGCGCACCCGTGCCATCAGCGTGCGATGCTCGCTGCGGCGGATGATCATCCTGTCGCCGCTGGACAGATCCAGGACGGGATTTCCGTCGACGGACAGATACGCGCGCCGTGTGTGCAGCTTTTCAGTCGTGACGGAAATCTGCTTCTGCGCGCCGACGACAAAAGGTTTGGCTCCGATCGCGTGCGCACAGATCGGCGTAAGGATGAAGCCCTCAGCCTCCGGCTCGACGATCGGTCCGCCCGCGGACATGGAATACCCTGTCGAGCCCGTGGGCGTGGCGACGATCACGCCGTCGCCGGAATAGGCGATCATACGGTCGTCGCTGCAATAGGCGGTGATGTTGATACACTCGCCGTAACCGTGGATCACCGCGTCGTTAAGCGCCTGATCGGTATAGATCACTTTGCCGCCTCGCTCGATGGCGATATCGAGCATCATCCGCTCGCTGAGACGGTAATCGCCGCGCACGGCGCTGCGGATATATTCGAAATCCTCCGCCTCCAGCGCGGTCATAAAGCCCTTGGTCCCCAGATTCACGCCAAGCACCGGAACGCTGCGGCCGTGAAGCGAGCGTACGACCGAGAGGATCGTGCCGTCGCCTCCGATCACGATCAGAAGCGTACAGTCGTCTCCCAGCTCCTCCACGGTGGAATAGTTGAGGTCGTGCGGCAGGATATCTTCGCCGTCCTCGGCAAAGACCGGGCAGATGGTGCATTCGATCCCCTCTTCGGTGATCATGCGCATCGCTCTGCGCGTATAGTCAAGATTAGCGTCACGATACGGATTGGGACAAATCGCGATCATAGCAGCACCTTCTTACAGCATTTCATGGGAACGTCTGACAAGCGCGGCGACGTCGATCTGCTCGTCCTCGCCGGCACGATTGACCATGTGGCAAATATATTCGATATTGCCTTCCGGTCCCTTGATCGGAGAATAATCCAGGCCTGTTACGCTCAGGCCGATGGTCGGCGCGAAATCAAGAATACTCTGCACGACCTCGCAGTGCACCGTCTCATCGCGTACAACGCCTTTTTTCCCGACCTCTTCACGCCCGGCCTCAAACTGGGGCTTGATAAGGCAGATCAGATCGGCGCCTTCTTTGAGCAGCCGCTTTACGGCCGGCAGCACAAGACGGATGGAAATAAACGAGACGTCCATCACCGCCAGATCCAGTTTATCCGGAATCTGCTCGGCGGTGACGTAGCGAAGGTTGGTCCTCTCAAGGTTGACCACGCGCTCGTCGACGCGCAGCTTCCAGGCGAGCTGACCATAGCCGACGTCTACGGCATAGACCTTCGCCGCATCGTGCTGGAGCAGCACGTCCGTAAAGCCGCCGGTCGAGGCGCCGCAGTCGATGCAGATCTTCCCGGCAGGATCGACGGGGAAAACCTTCAATGCCTTGTCCAGTTTATAGCCCCCGCGGCTGACAAAGGGCAGTGCCTCGCCGCGCACTTCGATCTGCGCATCGGGCGAGACGGGCATACCCGGCTTGTCGGCGCGCTGACCGTTGACGAACACCAGGCCGCTCATGACGGTCGTTTTTGCTCTCTCCCGGCTCTCGGCAAAGCCTCGCTCGAAAACGAGCTGATCCAAACGTGTTTTTTTCATCTTACTGTCTACCGAGAAGCTCTTTTGCGTTCTTCACTACCGCCTGTGCATCGATGCCGGAAGCACGGCGCAATTCTTCGACGCTGCCGTGCTGAACAACGCCGTCGCCGAGGTTGAGCAGGCGATACGAAAAACCGCCCCTCAGTCCGGCAAGGGAGGCGAGGATCTGCTCTCCGATCCCGCCGAAATCGCAGACGTCCTCCGTCACGACAAGGCGGCAGGTTTTCTCAACCGAGCTGCGTACAGCTGCAAAGCTGTTCGGCCTCAGCCGCCCGAGCTTGATGACCTCTGCGGAGATCCCTTCTTTTTTCAATTCCTCCGCCGCGCGCAGCGCCTCGTTGATCATCACGCCGTAGCTGACGATCGTCACATCATCTCCGCTGCGCAGCAGGCTTTCCGCTTCAACGGAACAGGACCGGTATTCGCCCTCGCCGCCGCGGGGATAGCGGATCACAGCTGGCCCCTCGCAGGAATAGAGGCAAAGTGAAAGCATGCTCTCAAGTTCCGCGAAGGATGCGGGCGCATAGATCGACATGCCCGGGACCGCCGAGAGATACGTCACATCGAACGAGCCCTGATGCGTCTCGCCGTCTCGGCCGACAAGGCCGGCGCGGTCAACGGCAAAAACGCAGTGCAGCCCCTGCAGCGCCACGTCGTGAATCAGCATATCAAAGCTTCGCTGCAAAAAAGTGGAATACACGGCAAATACCGGGAGAAGGCCCTGTTTGGCCATACCGGCCGCCATCGAGACGGCGTGCTCTTCGGCGATGCCGATGTCAAAGAAACGCTTTGGAAAGCGTGCGGCAAAGCCCTCGAGCCCGGTTCCTCCGGACATCGCGGCCGTGATCGCGGTAATCTTTTCGTCGTTTTCTGCAAAGCCGCACATCGCCTCGCCGAAGCGGGAAGCAAAGCTCTCTCCTTCCGGCGCTGCAACGCCCGTATGCGGATCAAAGGGGCCGACGCCGTGATAGTGTTCGGGATCCAGCTCAGCGTAAGCGCAGCCCTTGCCTTTTTTTGTCAGCACGTGGACAATGACCGGAGCGTGCACGTCCCGCGCCCAGCGCAGCACGTTTTCCAGCTCGCGCACGTCGTGCCCGTTAACCGGGCCGAGATGGTAAAAGCCCATCTCGCTGAAGATATCGTCTGGGATCAGATGGTCCTTGAACCATTCTTTGACGGCATGGTTGAAACGATAAAGATGCGGCAGATGCAGAAACAGCTTTCTGTAGTGCTGCTTGAACTTCAGATAGCCCGGCTTGACGCGCATCGAGCGCAGCATCTTGGCCGCTCCGCCGACGTTTTCCGCGATGGACATGTTGTTGTCGTTGAGAACGATCACCATCGCCTCGCCGCTCTGCGCTGCGTTGGACAGTCCCTCATAGGAAAGTCCGCCTGTCATGGCGCCGTCTCCGATCACGGCGCAGACGTCGTAAGATGCGCCGGAGAGCGTTCTCGCGTGCGCCATGCCCAGAGCGACGGAGATCGAATTGGAGGCGTGTCCGGCAATAAAAGCGTCATCCGCAGCCTCGTACGGCTTAGGAAAGCCCGAGAGTCCGCCGAATTGCCGAAGTGTGGAAAAGGCTTCTCTGCGCCCCGTCAGAAGCTTGTGCGTATAGCTTTGATGTCCCACATCGAAGACAATGCGGTCAACGGAGCTGTCATAAACGCGGTGCAGCGCGACCGTCAGCTCCACTGTTCCGAGATTGGAGGCCAGATGTCCCCCCGTCTTGGAAACGGAGTTTATGAGAAATGCACGTATCTCGGCGCAGAGGGGCACAAGCTCCTCCGGCATTAATTTTTTAACGTCGTTTGACGAATTGATTTTCTCCAGGATACTCAAATCGCACCTCTGTATTTTTTGGAGCGTCAGTTCGTTCTGACGGCCATGGAATCTGCAAGATCGCAAAGAAAAGCGCTGTCGTCAAACCTGCCCTGCAGCACCTCTTTGGCCCGGCCGGTCAGTTTGGCGATCATCTGCGCGCAGCGCTCGGCCCCGAGAAGCGCCATATAGGTGTTCTTCTCCTCCTGCCTGTCCGAGCCGATCGGCTTGCCGAGCTCCTGCTCGCTGCCAAGCACGTCCAGCATATCGTCGCGGATCTGAAAGGCTGCGCCGATCGCGGCACCGTACAGGGAGGCCGCTTCCAGCTGCTCGTCACTCCCGCCTCCGGCTGCGACGCCCATCCGGCAGGCTGCAATCAGCAGTGCCCCCGTCTTGCGGGAATTGATATCGCTCAACTGCTCTTCCGTCAGGACTTTCGTCTCTCCTGCCATGTCAAGAAACTGTCCGCCGCACATGCCGTCGAGTCCGACCGCATCGGCCAGATACGCCGCGCAGCGCGCGCGGCGATCCGCGGGAAGCGAACAGCGCAGGATCGTCCCGAAGGCTTCTGCCTGCAGCGCGTCGCCTGCGAGCGTGGCGGTGCATTCTCCGAAAACGACATGGTTTGTCGGTCTGCCGCGGCGGAGATCGTCGTCATCCATGCAGGGGAGGTCGTCGTGAATCAAACTGTAAGTGTGCAGCATCTCCACGGCGCAGGCGACGGGAAGCGCAGAGTCTGTGTCGCCGCCGCAGATACGGCAGAACTCCAGCACAAGCGTCGGACGGATGCGCTTTCCTCCCGCAAGGAGCGAATAGCGCATCGCCTCGGCCAGACCGGCGAGCGGCATGTCAAGCGCGCCTTTGAAATACTCCTCCAGCGCGCTGTCTATTATGTTCTTATATTCTTTCGCCGTCATGTCTCGTCCTCAAAGGGAAGCTCTTCCGGCGCGCCGTCCGGGCCTTTTCTGAGCTTGACGACCATCTGTTCGGCCTTGTCCAGAAGCTCCGTGCAAAGCTTGATGAGCGCCGTGCCCTCTTCAAAGAGAGTCAGCGAATCGGCCAGGGGCAGATTGCCCTTTTCCAGGCTGCTGACGATCTCCTGAAGGCGTGCGGAGGCTTCTTCATAGCTGAGTTCTTTTTTCATATCGTTTTCACCTCCCGGGTGCTTTCGACCACGCACGAGGCGCTGCCGTCGGAGAGCTTCAGGCGCAGTTTCGATCCGCTGCGGATCATTCTGACGCTTGAAACGATCCGGCCCTGTTCGTCGGATGCAAGCGCATAGCCGCGCGTGAGAACGCGCAGGGGGCTCATCGCGTCGAGCGCCGCGGCCAGGCGGACCTCCCTTTGTTTTTTCCTGCCGAGCTCGCTCTCCATGGCGGAGAGAAGCTTGTCGCGCAAGTGGTCGAGTTCGACGCGACGGTCATCCAGATAAGCCCCTGCATCGCGCAGTACGCGGCGGGTGCTCAAATTATCCAGTTCTGTCCGCAGCTGTCGGAGGCGTTTATCCATTGTCTGGGAAGCGCGGATCGCAAGGGAAGAAAGACCCTCTCGCTCCTCCGCAGAATCCGGCACCGCGATCTCCGCAGCGTTGGAGGGGGTAGATGCGCGCCGATCAGCCACATAGTCTGAAATCGTAACGTCCGGCTCATGTCCCACGGCGGAGATCACGGGGATCTCCGATTCGAAGATAGCCCGTGCCACGCGCTCGTCGTTGAAAGCCCACAGGTCCTCGATCGAGCCGCCGCCGCGGCCTGTAATGAGCAGGTCGGCAAGCCGATGGCGGTTGGCATAGCGGATTGCTCCGGCAATCTCCGCCGGGGCTTCCTCTCCCTGCACGCGCACCGGCAGCAGCAGTACCTTGGTCATAGGCCAGCGGTGGGAAAGAATACGGATCATGTCATGTATGGCCGCGCCCGCAGACGAGGTGACGATCGCTATCTTTTTCGGATAGGCGGGCAGCGGCTTTTTGTGCTCCTCGTCAAAAAGGCCCTCCGCAGAGAGCTTTTTCTTCAGTTGCTCGAAGGCGACCTGCAGATCGCCCGCCCCCTCCGGCATCAAGCCGGTGCAGTAGAGCTGATAGGCTCCGTCGCGCGGAAAGACGGAGATGCGGCCGAAAGCCGTCACGCTCATGCCGCTTTCGGGGCGAAAGCGCAGACGGAGCGCATTGTTCTTGAACATCACGCAGCGCAGACTGCTCTCGCTGTCTTTCAGGGTAAAGTAGTGGTGCCCCGAAGGGTAGACCTTGTAATTGGAGAGCTCGCCGCGCACAGAGATATTCTGGAAGAGCCTCGATTCGTCAAAGAGCTCTTTGATCAGTCCGTTGAGTTCGCTGACGGAGAAGACCTTCGTCTCGTCCATTCTTTACTCCTGTGTTTCCGTCCCGGGAAACTCGCCTCGCATGAAGCCGCCGAGCACGCCGTTGACAAAGGCGACCGTCTCCGGATCGTCGTAGTTCTTATCCAGTTCCACCGCCTCGTTGATGGCGACGGCGGCGGGGATCTCGTCCATATACAGGATCTCGCAGAGCGCGATGCGAAGGATCGCGCGCGCCGTGCGGGAAATACGTTCGCTCTTCCAGCCTTTGGCGTATCGTTCGATGGCCGCGTCCAGCTCCTCGCCCCTTTCGCGGCTCATGACCGCGAGCGTACAGATGTACGCCATCTGCTTATCGTCCGGGCGCTCGGAGAAAAGCTCGTTTTCCTCGGCAAGCGTCGCGTAATGCTCTTCTTCAAAAAAGGCGTCGATCAGTTCATCCACCGCGATCTCATTCGCGGCGGAGGCAAAGCAAAGCTCTACGGCGATCTCACGCGCTGTCTTTCTGGTCATATCAGAAAAACCTCCGTTATTTTTCAAAGGAGATCCCGGCGACGTATACGTTCACCTTCGCCTTTTCAAAGCCCGTCACGGACTGCACGGTGGAGAGCAGCTTTTCCTGCACCTCACGCGCCACGGCGGCAATACTGCTGCCATAGCTGACGTTGATGATCACGTCGATGATGATCGTCTCGTCTTCGAAGGCAACCTTTACGCCCTTGGAGACCGTTTTGATGCCGATCAGCTCGGCCAGTTCCGCGCCTGCGGCGTTGGACAGACCGGAAACACCCTCGATTTCGGAAACGGTGCTCCTTACGAGCGTGATGATCACATCCTCGGAAATATGAATGCTGCCTCTTTCCTCCTGGCAGGTGATATAGTTGTCAGCCATGAGAAAACCTCCTGAAGATTTTTCAAGATATTTTACCACGACGCCGTGAAAAAAGAAAGACTTATCCGATAAAAATGAATAGAAAAATGAAAATAGTCTGTGAATATGCAAAAAGCCCGGAAGGAGCATCCGGGCTTTTTTCGTTTCAGGCCTTGACTTCGATGATGTTCAACTTTGTCGCGTCATATTCTGTCTCCGTGCAGATCACGTCCGTGATCCGCGCCACCGCTTCTTCGCTCAATCCGTCGATCGGCGCGGGGACCGCCACCGTGACGGCTCCGTTGCCGATGTATACGACGCAGTCTGCGAAATCCTTTGCCAGCAGCAGGTTTTCTATCTGCGTCTCCTGCATCGAGCAGGTCGCCATCGCGGCGATTGCGTTCATGGCGCTGTCGATCGTCTCCTGCGAGGCCGCGTCGGCCGAGGCGGCGGACTGCAGCAGCTGAAGCGCTTCGTCTCGCGACACCTGGCGCGTCAGGCGCGCTTCCGCAAAATAGCCGGAGTTGATCGAGCTGCTTTTGATCGCGTTCGCCTCGGACATTTCTCTGTCCTCCGCCGCGGTCATCACCCGGTCCGCCTTTCCCCATCGGTTGTTGTACGACCAGTTGAGCAGCACCGCCGCGGCGACGCACATCAGAACAGAGAGCAGCGCGATGTTTCGTTTCCTGTTTTTCATGATTCCACTCCTCCAACTTAACGATTTCTTTTCAAGACGGTTATCTGATCCGCGCCGAAGCCCGTATAGGTTTTCACCGCCGTAATGATCTCCAGCCGCGTCGCGGCGTCGGAGGCGCCGTCGCATACCACGACGACCCCGTTATCAGAGATCAGCACATAGGCTTCCCCCACCCCCTGCGTCAAGCTCAGCGCCTCGCCGAGCCCCCCCACCTCCGCTGCGCTGCTTTTGGCCGCAGACGGAATGAGCATCAGTGCGACGCCCACAGCAAGGATCAGCAGCGGAAAGCGATAGGCTTTCAGTTTATCCCTCAGTTCCTTCAAGATTCCACTCCTGCATCCGCTCCGGGATCCCGAGTTCCGCCTCTATCAAAGACGAAAGCCTCTCGCGGCCGTCTCCGTCCGCTGCAAGCGCGATCTTCACCCGCTCCGGTACCCATACTTCCTCTCGGCTCCACCGCGCGCTCACGCTGACGCTATGAATATGCAGCGACAGTTCCGCGGCTTTGTCCATAATATATTCTTCGCACGCACGCTCTATGACAAGTCTGTTAAGCTCTCGCCGTTGGGTTTCCGCGTCGGATGCTATGGTCTCCGAAGCGCTTGCCGCTTCCGCAAGCGACACGGCATAGCTCTCCCATCCGAGAGAACGGCATAAGCCGAGCAGCATCAACGTGAGCGCAGCCGTCACGCACATCGAAGCGATCCTCTTCTCTTTTCCCTCCGGCATCAGCGTGAGCAAAACGCCGTAAAAGACCGACGCCGCGCAGATCGCCTTGAGCGATACCGCGTTCATCCGTTCACCGTCCGAATCGCCGCCGTAAAGGCGATAAAAAGCATGATCGTCAGTGTACCGAGGACGCCCATCATCATCCCCAGCGCGCCGGAGAGATCGCCCAGAAGCGCCGCAAGACGCTTTCCCTCCATAGCGGAGGCCACGGCGGCACAGAGGCGAAAAAGCAGCATCTTCACCCCGATCGCAACGAAGGGACCCAGGCACAGCGCACATACGCCGATCAGAGCAAAGACGCCTGCCGAGCTTTTGATGACGGAAGCGCTTGCCAGAACGACGGAGGCCGCGTCGGACAGGATCCCGCCTACGACGGGAAGCGTGCCTGCGATCAGTGTGCGCGTGCCTTTGACGGCAACTGCGTCGGCTCCGCCCGTCAAGGCCCCGGTGAGCGTGATATAGGCGCTCACGCCCATCGTCAGCACGGTCATGGCCGTGACACATACCCATTTGATCACGGAGGAGGCCGCCCCGAGCAGAGCGTTCTGAGAGACGCAGCGGCAAATGCAGACGGCAAGATAGGCGTAGATGAGCGGCACCGTGAGACGCTGCAGTACATCCATCATGATACTCATGCTCAAACTGACCGCCGCATATTTCGCACCGGCTGAAACCACCGCTCCGCTGACAGCCGAGGCTGTATAGACCGCCGGGAGCGCCGCACGCGCATAGTCGCACAGCATGCGGATCGCCTCCGTCAGCTGCTCCGTCATCGAATCGATCGAGCCCGCAGCCAGGAGAACCACGGCCGAACAGGCGCATAGAGATATGATCTGTTCCATCCTGCCGTCCGTGCAGACTGCCTCCGCCGCCGTACAAACGACGGCGATCGCCGCGATGCGTGCGAGCTCTTTGATCTCGCCGCGTATTTCTCTGTTGAGATTTGTTTTTGCCTTATCGATCAGCCGGCCGATCGCGCCGTGCACGTCATAACTGCCGTCGGTCATGAGCGAGCCGCTCACTTCCCGCGCGTCGTCGGGCAGCGCATCCTCCACCGCCGAAACATCCAGCCCTTCTCCCGCGGCGAAAACCGGGACGACTAGAAGGCAGGAAAGCGCGGCTATGCACAGAATGATCCTCACAGCATTTCTCCGATCACCGACATCATGTTCCCTACAAGCGGCATGGCCGCGCCGAGCGCGCAGAGAAGGCCTAAAAACTCGACTGCGGAAGCGGCGGCGATCTGCGACGCCTCCCGGCACAGATCAGCCGTCAGCCGCGAAATGAGCGCGATGGCGCAGCATTTTACGACGGGCAGCAGATAGACTTCCCCTACTCCGAACAGCTCGCGTGATTTCTCCCATAAATCCGTAAGGGGCTTAAAGAGTGCCGCGGCGGCCCCGATTACCAGCGTGACCGCGGCCATCGAGAGCAGCAGCGAAAGTTCGGGACTGTTTCTGCGGATCATCAGTGCAGCACAGCAGGAGACGAGCAGTATCCCGCAGATTCTGATCGGCAGCTCCATTTCTCAGAGATGGAACAGCGATTTGATCATGCTGAAGAGATCGCTGATCTTCTGCACGAGCATCGTCAAAACGACGACAAGCGCGGCGATCGTCGTCATCAGCGCCTGCTCGTCGCGGCCCGAACGCTGCAGCAGAATGTTGATCACCGCAGCGAGAAGTCCGACCGCAGCGACCTTGAAAATCAGATCAACTTCCATTGTCTCCTTAAATCAGCACGATCACAAGCATCGCTCCCGCGGCAAGAGACAGCCCGAAGCTCATCCGCCTCTCCCCGGGCAGCGCCTCTCTTTCTTTTCTTGCCAGTCTCTCCATCTCATGCGCGGCGTTTTCGAGCGCCTCGCACTGAAGGGCAAGCTCGCTCCCGCCAAGGCTGTCGCCCAGCGCGCCGACCGTATCCACAGCCTCTTCTCCCAACATGCCGAGCTCTCCGGCGACGCCCGAGCGCCATATCTCCGAAAAGCTTTTTTCTCCGAGCTCATCCATGTCTGCGCAGATTCGATCGAAAAAGGGCCCGGTTTCACGGCGCGCATTTCTTCCGGCAAGCGAAGTCAGAATATCCCTCATCCCGCCGCGTCTGTCCGTAAGTTCTCTGCGAAACTCCGTAAGGCTGTCGCGCATCAGCAGCAGCACAGCCTCCCGCCTGCGTCCGGCGCGGATCCTGCACCATGCTGACAGGAAACAGCCCAGCAGGATCGCTGCGGCCCCAAGCATCTTTCTCACGGACATTCCCTCATTTCATAGCTTCTTATTCCGTTCTTTTGCCGGATAAAGAGCAGCTGTTCAAAAACGCCGCTTTTCATCAGGCTTTGATAAGCGGGACGCCGTCTCAGGTCCTCCTCGTCCCTCGCATGGACCGTCGCCAGGATCCCGACGCCGCACCCGCTTATTTCTCTGATCGCTCTGAGGTCCTCCGGCGCGCTGATCTCGTCGACCGCCACGATCTGGGGCGACATCGATCGCAGGAGCAGCAGCGCGCCCGAGAGCTTGTCAAGACCCGAGATCACGTCGCTGCAGCGGCCGAGCTCAAAGATCCCGCCGGAGAGCTCTCCGCGTTCATCGACAACGCCGACACGAACGCCGCCGTCGGCAAGTTGTCGGATCAGATCGCGCAGCGCCGTCGTCTTTCCGCCGCCCGGCGGCGAGACGATCAAAGTGTTCGGGCAGCCCTCCCGCATGAGCTTGTCCGCCGTTTCGCGGCATACGCCGCGGCAGTCGTGCGCCAGACGGATACACAGCGAGCTGTATCCGGAAAAGCCGATCCCGCCGCTCACCGCTTTCCCGCAGATGCCGATCCGGAGCGCGCCCGTGCAGTAATAGCCCTGACGCATAGCCTCGGCCGCGTTGTACAGAGAGGCTCCCGTAGCCTTGTCCAGTATGCGTTTCAAATCGCTCTCTTCAACCTTGTCCGCGGCCGAACGGTGTTCTCTTCCTTCATAAAGGAGAGCGGGGGCCCGTCCGACGCGGAGGCGCAGCTCCTCCGGCGCATACGGAGCGTACGGCTCAAGCGCGGAGGCATACTTTCGCGGCAGCAGTTCGAGCGCCGCGGAAAATGAATCCATTCATCTCACTTCCCGATGACACTATATGAGAAGGGCAAGGAATTATTCTTGAAACTTCTATGACCTTGTGGTATGATGCTAAACGCTAAACAAATATGGAAGCACGGAGGCTTGCTGCAAAATGGCCATGAAGATCATGTGGGCTGCCGCGATATTCTTCGGCGGCTGGCTTTTTTCCTATCTCTTTGTCCGTCAGCTTGCGTTCAATTTTATGACCGCCTATCCGATGGTCAAAAAGCTGCGCGCGCAGGATCCCGAGTTGGTCGCACCCGGCGCTGACAAATATACGAACATGTCGGTCATCGTCTGCGTCGTCGTCATTCTGATCATCAGCTTTATCGTCATCCGTTTCTGCAAACTCTATCTGATAATCAGTTTCTTTGTGGGTGCGCTCTCGGCGCTGCTGCTGTTTCTGCCGCATCTGAAAATCACCGAGCGCGGCACTTTCGATCTCTTCTGTTCGGCTTATTCCCGCTTCATTCCCGACGACGCGCTGCGCACCGCCATGCTTGAGCGCAAGCCCAAAGAGATCCGCAGCCGTCTCAAGGAGTTGGGACTGGACGGCTCCATCATCCCGACCTTTCCCGCGTGAACGATCCTGAACAGCATGAAAAAAAGGCTCACGGTTTTACCGTGAGCCTTTTTTATCAGGTAAAAGAGATTGGCATCTATCCCGAAAAGCCGAACATCAGCACCGCGAAGGGGAGCAGCACCGTCACGGCGTAGCCGATCAGAGCGCGCAAAAATACTTTTTTTTGCAGATAAACGGCGGCAAATTCGCGGATGACCGCACTTGGCCAGTAGTAAGCTGCTACTTTTGCTCCGAAGCCCGTACAGCGGATGCCGAGCTCGTGCGCAAGCATCAGACAACGGAAAAGATGGTAATTGCTCGTCACGAGCGCCGTTCTTCCCTCGATGCCGAGTTCTTCTATTCGCCTTTCGGCAAAAACAAGGTTTTCTCTGCTCGAGCGGCTCTTGTCCTCCCGGACGATCGCCTCATGCGGGACACCCTTTCCCAGCATGAAGCGCTCCATCGCCTCCGCCTCGGAAATCGTTTCGTCGTCTCCCTGCCCGCCGCTGGCGATCAAACGCGCCGAAACGCCGCTTTTTCGGTAGATCTCAAGCGCCTTTTCGACGCGCGCTCCGAGGATACGCGATACCGTCTCGCCGCGAATCAGCGCGCAGCCGTGGATAATGATCGCAGAAAAACGCTTTCTGTGCGGCAGAAGCGGCAGGACCAGCACATACAGCACAAAGGAGAGCAGAAGCGCCGCGGCGTAAAAGACCGTCGCGCCAAAGAGCAGCAGGATGCCGCCTGTCAAACCGTTTCCGGAGGAGGGTGCTCCGCGGAGGACAAAAACCACGACGGCGGCTTCGCCGCCAAGAATCAGCAGCCCTGTCAGGAGAGAGAGGATATTTGCCAAACCGAACGCTTCCCGTTTTATCATCAGAACGCCGTTCCAGATCAGCATGATCGGTACGAGCGCGATCATGACCAGAACCGCCAGCACGGCATACAGGACAAAATACGCATCGTCCTCAGCGATCAGCGCAGCGGCGATCATCATGCCGAAAAGGAGCGTAAAGAGCAGCAGGATGCTGTTGCCCAGGCGATAGGGGCATCCATAGCACAGCAAGATAAACAGGCACAGCAAGACGGCAAATATCGTCAAAAAGACCCAAAGCTCTTCAAACCCCGACAGCCAGGAAGGCATATGCGTTTCCTCCTCTCCTCTTGCTTACCAGACAGTATAACAGACCTCTCTCATGCTTTCCAGTATCTGATAGAAAAACTCCGTGTTCTTTTGAACACGGAGTTTTTGGAGCTGGCAATGTGACTCGAACACACGACCTGCTGATTACGAATCAGCTGCTCTACCGACTGAGCTATGCCAGCGTGCGGGTCTCTTCCCGACCGCAAGCGGTATTGTAGCATAAAATAAAACGCAAGTCAACAAGTATTCTTTTTCCCGGAGGAAAAGCCGGTCAGACGCCGAAGGAACGCGTCATCGGCTTTGAATACATTTCCGGCAATTACGGTCTGTATAAGCCTGTTACAAATCATTCGCCGTCCGGATCCGTCCGTCGTCGTTTGGTTGGAATTTTTATTTTTCTAAGAATAATCCCGGCATTTTTTTGTGTGAATAAGATTGCAAATCAGGAGAAAAATGCGTTACATAACCGAAGAGAATAAAATGTTTGCAAGTAGTTATCAACATTTCCAACAGATTTATCAACAGGCGCTTTTTGTTGAGAGAGAAGGTTTTTTGTCGATGCATGGCGTATCGGGTCGAAGCCGCAATCCGTTGATGGTTACAAAAAAGAAACACATTTTAGTTCACATAACGGTTTTCCCTCCCGGAACCGTATCACAGATATCCGGATTGTGCAAAAGATACATAATCGCCCTCGGCCACGATGATGTGATCCATCAGGCGTATGTCCATCAGTTCCAGCGCTCGTCTGAGCTCCAGCGTAAAGCTTCGGTCTTCTACAGACGGGATGGCGAAGCTGGACGGATGATTGTGCGCGAGCACGACGCTTGTGCTGTGACGGCGCACCGCCTCGTCCACGATCCTGCGGACGCTCACATTGACGCCGCGGAAGGTGCCGGTGCCGAGCTGCGTACAGCTGATCACACCTCCTCTGCCGTTGAGGCACATGAGATACACCTTCTCCTCGGTCTCAAAGCGCAGGATCGGCACGAAATAGCGTCCCGCATCGGAGGAAGAGCAGATGTACGCCTTTTCCTGCGAGGGAGAGCTCATATAGCGCCGCATCGTCTCCTTTGCGGCTTTGAAGAGCAGCACCGTGCTTTTGCCCACGCCCGCGACCTTTTGCAGATCCGCCTCATCCGCATCGAGCACGCCGCGGATCGAACCGTAACGCTCTAGCAGTGCGTGGGACAGTTCATTTGTGTCGCTGCGCGGAATCGCGTAATACAGCAGCATCTCCAAAAACTGGATATCGTTCATGCTTTCGCCGCCGTGCTCGGAAAACTGCTGTTTCAAGCGCATTCGGTGTCCGTCGTGAACTGAACTCATTTCTCCAACCCTTTCGTTTTCTTCTTGGGCTCCGGATCAAAAGCGCGCGTTCAGATCCATCGTCGCGTAGGCATTGAGATCGCTTCCGGCGCGTACGCCCGCGAGATACTCGTAATAGGCCTGCGCGCCGATCATCGCGCCGTTGTCGCCGCAGAGCTTCAGCGGCGGGATATACAGCGAAAGACCGTTTTCCTCCGCCGCGGCCTTGAAATCGGCACGGATACGGGAGTTGGCGGCCACGCCGCCGGCCACGACCAGCTTGCCGCGGCCTCTCTCTTTCGCCGCCGCGATCGTACGCGGGACGAGGCTTTCGCTCACGGTCCTGGTAAAAGAGGCCGCCAGCGAGGCGCGGTCGAGCTCCTCTCCCTTCTGCTCGGCGTTGTGCACCAGATTGATCACCGCTGTCTTCAAGCCGGAAAAACTCATATCGTATGGGCTGCCGTCAACATGACCGACAGGAAAGATGTACTTCGTGTCGTCTCCGCCCTTTGAGAGCTCGTCGATCGGCTTTCCTCCGGGATAGGGCAGACCGAGCACGCGCGCGGTCTTGTCAAAGCATTCCCCGGCCGCGTCGTCGCGCGTCTGACCGAGGATCTCCATGTCCGTGTAATCCCTTACGTCCACCAGCAGCGTATTGCCCCCGGAGATCGCCAGACACAGAAAGGGCGGCTCCAGATCCGGATAAGCCAGATAGTTCGCAGCGATATGTCCGCGGATGTGGTGCACGGGGATCAGCGGCACGCCGAGCGCGAGCGCGGCGGATTTGGCAAAGTTTACACCGACCAGCACCGCGCCGATCAGCCCCGGCGCATAGCTCACCGCCACCGCGTCGATCTCTCCTCTCGTGATCCCCGCCCGCTCGAGCGCACGTTCGGTCAAAAGCGAGATCGACTCGACGTGACAGCGCGAGGCGATCTCCGGTACGACGCCGCCGTATACGGCGTGCAGGTCGGCCTGTGAGAAAATCTGATCGCTCAGGATCTTTCTTCCGTCCTCGACGACAGCCACGGCGGTCTCGTCACAGGTGGATTCAAAGGCGAGTATTTTCATATATCTTCATCCTCAATGAACAGATAGGTCATCAAGATCGCGTCCTCTTTCGGTTTTTCGTAATAACCGCGCCTGACGCCGACGGGAAGGAAGCCCTCGCCGGCATAAAGAGCGATCGCGCTCTCATTGTGCTCCCGCACCTCCAGCGTGACAAAGGCGAGCTCGCGCCTCGCGGCGCGTCCGAGCATTTCTCGCACCAGCGCGCGGCCGATCCCGCGTCGCCGCGCATCCGGCGCGACAGCCACATTGGAGATATAGCCCTCGTCCAGCACCGTCATCATCCCGATATAGCCGAGCACTTTTCCGTTCTCTTCCGCGACAAGAAATTCATGCCTCTCGTCGGGAAGCTCGCTCTGCAGCTGCTCGCGCGTCCACGGAAGCGAAAAGCAGGCCTCTTCCAGACACTTCAGTGCGTCCAGATCGTCGGATACGGCGTCTCTGATCTGACAGTCCATCTCAATGCGCCTCCGCCCAGTTCCGGCCCGCCTTGGCCTCGCAGGTCAGCGGTACGGAAAAGCTTACCGCTCCCTCCATCTCCTCGCGCAGAATGTCTTTGACGCGATCGGCCTCCTCCCGGGGGCATTCGGCGATCAGCTCGTCGTGCACCTGCAGGATCAGTCGGGCCTTCAATCCTTCCCTGCGGAGCCTTGAAGCGACGTTTACCATCGCCAGCTTGATCACGTCCGCCGCCGTGCCCTGGATGGGCATGTTCAGTGCCACACGCTCGCCGAAAGCCCGGGTATTGAAGTTGCTGCTCTTGAGCTCCGGCAGTTCTCTCCTGCGTCCGAAGAGCGTGGATACGTAGCCGTCTGCCCTGGCCTGCTCCACAACGCGCTTCATATAGTCTCGCACGCCGTGGTACTTCTCAAGATAGGCCTCCATATATTCCTTGGCCTCGTAGGGCCGGACGTGGATGTCCTGCGCCAGCGAAAAAGCGGAGATGCCGTACACGATGCCGAAGTTGACCGCCTTGGCGCGGCTGCGCAGCGTGGGCGTCACCTCTTCCAGCGGCACATTGAAGACCTTGGAGGCCGTGACAGCATGAAAATCCTCTCCGCTGAGGAAAGCCTCGCGCATCGTCTCGTCCCCGGAGATGTGCGCGAGCAGCCTGAGCTCGATCTGACTGTAGTCGGCGTCGACGAGCACGTTCCCCGGGGCGGCGACGAACATCCGCCGGAGGGCGGCGCCGAGCGACTTGCGGATGGGGATGTTCTGCAGATTCGGCTCTGTGGAAGACAGACGCCCCGTGGCCGTGACGGTCATCTGGAAGCTGGTGTGGATGCGTCCGTCCGGCGCGATGACCTTCAGCAGGCCCTCGGCATAGGTCGATTTGAGCTTGGTCAGCATACGGTAGTCAAGGATGTCCGAAACGATCTCATGCTTGCCGACAAGCTTTTCCAGGACATCGGCGTTCGTGCTCCATCCGGTCTTGGTCTTTTTGCCGGAGGGCAGCATCAGCTCGTCAAAAAGCACCTCGCCGAGCTGTTTGGGTGAGTTGATGTTGAACTCATGCCCTGCGTGTGTCCAGATGCTTTGCTGCAGTGCGGCGATCTGCTCGTTGAGGCTCTCGCCGAACTCATACAGCGCCCGGCGATCGACGAGAAAGCCTGCCCGTTCCATCTCCGCAAGCACCCGGCAGAGCGGCAGCTCGGCCGTGTAATACAGCTTTTCCATGCCGAGCTCTTCAAGCTTATGATTCATCGGCTCATAGAGAAACCAAATTGCTTCCGTTCCGGCGCGCTCACAGCCGAGATAGCGCGCGCTGAGCCGTTCAAGCGAATAGTCCCCATCCGTCGCATCCAACAGATAGCCGGCGAGCGCCGTGTCAAACACAAAACCGTCGACGTCCAAGCCCTCGCCCAGCAGCAGACGCATCAGATCCTTGACGTTGTGCGAAATGAGCTTGGTTTTGACCACGCGGCGCAGGATCTCGTTGTAGCCGTCTCCGCAGGAGAGGAAGGACACGGCGAAGACCTTTTCGCCGTCGCAGATCTCCACGCTCTCGAGGCCGTCGACCGGTACGAGCGCAAGAAGATCTTTCCCTTCGAGCGAACGGCAAAACGCACGCGCTTCCTCTTCGGAGGACAGTTCGACGCGCTCCATGCTCTCGCGGTCGCTTTCCTGAGAGACTGTGTTTTCATCGGGCGCGACGTTCCATTTTTCGATAAACTTATTGAAGCCGAGCCGTTTGAAGAGCGGATAGAGTGCGGCCGTGTAGTTCTCGTTCCAAAGGTTGTCTTCCGGTGTGAAATCCATCGGCACCTCGCGGAAGATCGTGGCAAGCCAGAAAGAAAATCTTGCGCTCTCTTCACCGTCGGAGAGCTTTTTGCGCACGCCTTCCTTGATTTCCAGAGACGGAAGCGCGGCGTAAATCTCCTCGATTGAGCCGTATTTCCGCACCAACTCCATCGCCGTTTTCTCACCGATCCCCGGCACGCCCGGAATGTTGTCGGAGCTGTCGCCCATCAGCGCTTTGAGATCGATCATCTTTTCAGGCGAAAAGCCGTATTCCTCAGCAAAGCGCGCAGGGCTGTACAGGATCGTCTCTGTCTGTCCTTTCGCGGTCTTGACGTTGCAGACCGTGGTTTGATCGGAAATAAGCTGCAGAGAGTCCTTGTCTCCGGTGACGACCGTGCAGTTCCAGCCGCGTTTTTCGCAGACGGAGGCCGCCGTACCGAGGATATCGTCGGCCTCGTATCCGGGTAATTCATAGCGCCGGATCCCCATCGCATCCAATACGTCCTTCAGAACGGGCATCTGCGCGGCCAGCTCCTCCGGCATCGGCTTGCGCTGGGCTTTGTAGCCTTCCCAGGCGCGGTGGCGGAAGGTCGGCTCCTTCCGGTCGAAGGCGACGCAGAGCGCCTCGGGCTTCAGTTCGTCGATCAGACGACGCAGAATCGCCAGAAAACCGTAGACCGCATTCGCCGGCGTGCCGTCGGGCGCAGTGAGCGGCCGCACCCCGTAGAAGGCGCGGTTGACGATGCTGTTTCCGTCCAGGATCATCAAATTCATGCTTTTCCTCACTTCTCTCCGCGCAGGCGGATGATCTCGTCACGCAGCTGCGCCGCGATCTCGTATTCGAGCATCTGCGCAGCCTTCTTCATCTTGCTCTCCAGATCCGCGATCAGCTCGCGCCGCTCGCGCTCGGTCATCTTCACGCCGCTCTTTTTGCCCGCTCCGTCCGAAACTGCGGCGGCGGAGGAGATCTCCAGCAGCTCGCGCACATCCTTTCGGATCGTCTGCGGCGTGATGCCGTGCGCCCTGTTGTAGGCAATCTGTTTTTGACGGCGGCGGTTCGTCTCGTCGATGCAGGCGCGCATTGAGGGCGTGATGGTGTCGGCGTACATGATCACAAAGCTCTCGGCATTTCTTGCGGCGCGGCCGACGGTCTGGATCAGACTCGTCTCACTGCGCAGAAAGCCCTCCTTGTCCGCGTCGAGGATCGCCACCAGGCCGACCTCCGGGATATCAAGGCCCTCGCGCAGGAGATTGATGCCGACAAGCACGTCGAACTCGCCCAGGCGCAGATCGCGGATGATCTCCATGCGCTCGATCGTGCCGATATCGCTGTGCATGTAGCGGCAGCGAACGCCGGAGCCCGTCAGATAGGAGGAGAGCTCCTCGGCCATTTTCTTTGTCAGCGTCGTGACAAGCACGCGCTGTCCTTTCCCGATCTTGGCGTTAATCTCTCCGATCAGATCGTCGATCTGTCCCTCGATCGGACGGACGAAAATCTCCGGGTCGAGCAGGCCCGTCGGGCGAATCACCTGCTCGGCGATCTGTCCGGCGCGCTCGCGCTCATATTCGCCCGGCGTAGCCGAGACATAGATCACCTGATCGAGCTTCTGGTTGAACTCGCTGAACTTCAGCGGCCGGTTGTCGAAGGCCGAGGGCAGCCGGAAGCCGTATTCGACAAGACTCTCCTTGCGGGCGCGGTCGCCGTTGTACATGGCGCGCACCTGCGGCACGGTGACATGACTCTCGTCGATGAAAAGAAGAAAATCCTTCGGGAAATAATCCATCAGCGTCATCGGCGCGCTGCCCGGGGCGCGGTTGGAGATCACGCGCGAGTAGTTTTCTATCCCGCTGCAGTAGCCCAGCTCCTGGATCATCTCGATGTCGTAATCCGTGCGCTGGCGGATGCGCTGCGCTTCGATGAGCTTGTCATGCGCTTTGAAATACGCCTCCCGCTCGTCGCACTCCCTGCGGATGCGCTCGATGGCAGCGTCCAGCTTATCCCGCGTCGTGACGTAATGGTTTGCCGGGTAGATCGCGGCGTGGCTGAGGGAGCGGATCGGGACGCCCGTGACGACGCTGATCTCGCTGATGCGCTCGATCTCGTCGCCGAAGAACTCCACACGGATCGCCCGATCATGCGCGTAGGCGGGAAAGATCTCCACCGTGTCGCCGCGCACGCGGAACATGTTGCGCTCGAAAGCGATGTCGTTGCGCTCGTAGCGGATCTCCACCAGGCGGCGCATCAGCTCGCCGATATCCCAACTCTGTCCCGGGCGCAGCGAGACCGTCATCTGTGCGAAGTCGTCCGGCTCGCCGAGGCCGTAGATGCAGCTCACCGACGAGACGACGATCACGTCCCTCCGCTCCAGCAGCGAACAGGTGGCGCTGATGCGCAGGCGGTCGATCTCCTCGTTGGTCGAGGAGTCCTTCTCGATATAGGTATCGGTGTGCGGAATGTAGGCCTCGGGCTGATAGTAGTCGTAATAGCTGACGAAATACTCCACGGCGTTCTCGGGGAAGAACTCCTTGAACTCGCTGCACAGCTGCGCAGCAAGCGTTTTGTTGTGAGCCAGCACCAGCGTGGGACGGTTGACGCGCGCGATGACGTTCGCCATCGTAAAGGTTTTGCCCGAGCCGGTCACGCCGAGCAGCACCTGCTCGTCGAGGCCGTTTTCCAGCCCCGCGACAAGTGCGTCGATGGCCTCCGGCTGATCGCCGGTGGGCTGATAAGGAGATACGAGTTTAAAACAGTCCATGATCTCTCCGCCAAGCACAAAACAATTTATTATTTGATTTTATCACGAATGGGAGGATTTCTCAACAACAGATACTCAATTCTTTTCGCCTTGAAGGATCCTCCCTCGCGCGTTTTTTATAGACAGATGCGCCCCCTCTGTGATAATATACAGAAAATACAGAAAGGACACTTCCCTGCCATGACGGAAACCGCTTCGGCGCTTTGGATCAACAGCGTGTTCGCAGGCTTCGACGCCTCTGTGACCACGGCCGTGCATCAACTCTACGATATCGGCGGCGGCTTTTTCACCCCGTTTTTCGAGTTTGTCTCCATTCTCGGTAAGGGCGGCGCGTTTCTCATCGTGCTGTCCCTGCTGCTGGCCTTCCATAAGCCCACCCGCCGCTTCGGCACGGCCATGTGCCTCGGCCTTCTGCTCGGCGCGCTGGTGACAAACTGCTGTCTCAAGGTACTCATCGCGCGGGCAAGGCCTTATACGGACGAGAGCAGCATCTATTATCAGTTTTGGCAGCTCGTCGGCATGCACACCGAGAGCGACAAGAGCTTTCCCTCCGGACACACGACCGCGGCCTTCGGCGCCTGTACGCCCGTGTTTCTGATCGGGAAAAAACGCGTGAGCTGGACGGCGCTGCTCTTTGGCGTTTTGATGGGCATCGCGCGGATCTACCTGTGCGTCCATTACCCCTCCGACGTGCTGGCCGGCTTCCTCGTCGGCACGCTCGCGGGCTGCACCGCCGTGATCATCGCCGCAAAGCTGCCCGGAAAATGGTACGATCTTGACTTCATCAAGCGGAAGAAGGGAGCACACGAATGTTCGGATTAGGCGGCATCAGACTCCGCGGCCCGGATAAAAAATATATCCGCGACGAGGCGCACGTTGAGGATTACAAAAACGCCCCGGCCGTCGGCCGGGTGCGTTTCGGCGAACTGTGCTTCTATTACCGCGATCTCGGCGTGAAATACTACGTCCCCTATGACTATATCGAGCGCGCCTTCATCCGCATCAGCGAGACCCAGCCCGACGACAGCCCTCCGATCTACTATTATCGGCTCATCCTTGTGCACGACGGAAAAGAGTTCGCCAACCTGATCTTTAACAAGGAGCCCGAGGCCGACGAGGCGCTTGAAAAACTCAGCGAGCGCGCGCCGAATATGGCCGTCGGATACATCCCGCCCCCCGGCGGAAAGAAAGCGAGCTTTCGATAAAAAAAGCCATCAGTCGATGGCTTTTTATTTTTTCAGTTTTTCCGCGAGTTTCTCGCTCGGCTCTGCCTGGATCGTGCGGTAGTCCGTGTACAGCACCGCGCCGGGAAGAGAACCTGAGGGCTTTCGAACATGGCGCACTTGTGTTATGTCAACCGGCACTCTGCCGGCCTCCCGGCCCTGCGAGTAGTATGCGGCCAGCGAGGCGGCTTCCCCGACCGTTCTCTCTGGCGGATCGAGGCCGTCCGTGCGCAGGATCACATGGCTGCCGTGCAGTTTCTGGACGTGCAGCCAGAGGTCGGTGCGGCGGGCGATCTTAAAGGTCAGCTCGTCGTTTTGGATATTGCTGCGTCCTACGAGGATCTCGAACCCGTCCGAGGAAAGAAAGCGGAGCGGAGCCTGCGGGCGGCCGCGGTCGGTCTTTGCGCCGCGCTGTTTTTTCAGATAGCCCGTCTCGGTCAGTTCACGGCGGATATCTCCGAGGTCGCGCTCCGTCTCGGCGCGCGCGATCTCGTCGAGCACGGTCGAGAGGTACTCGCTCTGCCGCTCTCCCTCGGCGATCAGAACGCTCAGGTGCTCTTCTGCAGCTTTCTGCCGGGAAAACTCCTTATACATTGCTGCTGCATTCTGCTGCGGCGATTTCAGCGGATCGATTTCGATGCGGATCTCCGGGCAGCCTTCTTCGAAGTAATTCTCACAGGAAATCTCGCTCTGTCCCTTCTTCATGCGGTAAATATTGGCTGTGATCAGCTCAGCCCTCTGCCGAATCTCCTCGCGGCCGGCCGTATCGGCAAGCTCTTTGCGCTGCACGGCTAGCTTGCGCTCGATCCTCTCGTGGGCCGATCGTACGGAGCGCAGCAGCTCGCGGGAGCGTCTGCGGCGGCTCTCCTCGCGGTCTCGCCGCGCAAAAAAGGCGTCGAGCATATCGGAAAAGTTCTCAAAGCGTTCGTTCTGCGCCTCCGGACCATACTGGTTGATAGCCATAAAACTGAAATCCCGCGCCGTACCGTCGAGACTGATGAGCGTGGGGACAAGCTCCCCTGCCTCGACCGTCTCGCGAAGTGCGAGCACATGTTCCGCAAGCAGCGCGCGATCTCCGCGGCTGCGGTAGGCAAGCTCGCGGCAGATCAGCGGCGAGAGCCCGGAAAAACGGCTCATCAACTCTTTGTCGAGCTCCGCGCCGTTATCGATCGTACGCAGCTTTACGCTGAGTTCCTCGGGAGAACAGGAGAAAAACGGCGTCTTATCCTGCTGCGGCGGGAAACGGTAAATCAAGCCCGGCAGCATCCCCCGCCCCTCTCCGCCGTATTCCATGCGGCGCAGACAGTCAATGATGCGCCCGTCAGCGCCGATCAGCACGATGTTGGCGCTGCGGCCGATGAGTTCAACTGCAAGCTTTTTTTCGCTCTCGTCGCCCATCTCGTCGCGCGTCTTGAGCGTCAAGAGGAGCATGCGCTCCATCTCCGGCTGCTCGATCGCAGTGATCCGCGCGCCGACAAGATGCTTGCGCAGCAGCATGCAGAACATGGGAGGTTCTGTCGGATTTTCGAAGCACTCCTCGGTAAAATGCACGCGTGCGCCGGAAACGGAAGCGCTGAGCAGCAGTCTGCGGTTCCCCTCTCTCGTATAAAGAGTGAGCAGCAGCACATCTTTTTCCGGCTGCTGTACCCGGTCGATCCGCGCACCCTGCGCTGCTGCCTGCAGCTCGCGCGTCAAACCGCGCAGCGTTACGGCGTCAAGCGGCATTATTCCTTCTCCTTGTCTTCTTCGGCGGCGAGTACGAGTTGAAAAAGCTCGTTGAGACGCTCGGTCTTCCCTCTCAGATACAGCCATCCGAAGAGCGCCTCCAGCCCCGTCGCGGCGTGATAATCTCCAACGTTCGCCGAGTGCGGGACAGAATTGACGTGCGCGTTGCGCCCGCGGCGATAAAGTGCCAGCTCCTCCTCGTCAAGCAGCGGCAGCAGCTTCTCTGCTGTTTTCGCCTGAGCCGCGGCGTTGACGCGCCCTGTGGTCAGGCGGTGCAGCTCCTGCACGGCGCCGTGCCCCTCGGCGCACAGCGAGGCGCGCGTCATCAGCTCGAACACCGCGTCGCCCACATGGGCCAGCGCCAGCATGCTCAGCTGACGGATCTCGCTCTCATTCAGTTCCGGCTTGAAAAAATCCATCGCTATCCTCTTTCACAGGAAAAAAGGGCGTGTTCAAAACGCCCTTTTTTATCAGTTGTCCATGTCCTCGTTCATCTCGGCGGCAAGCGCCAGATCGCTGTCTGTCGAAAAGCCCATCTGCGCTTTGATCTCGTTCCAACCCTCGCGGTCTACCAGCACGCTGCGCGGCTTGGCGCCCTCGTAGGGGCCGACGATGCCGAGCTCCTCCATCTGGTCGACGATGCGCGCTGCGCGGGAATATCCGAGCTTGACGCGGCGCTGCAGCATGGACACGGAGCACTGCTTCGTCTCAAGGATCGCCTCGACCGCCTGCGGCAGCATTTCGTCATAATCGCCTGCGGCGGAGGACGTCTCTTCCTCGTGGCCCTTGTCCTTGCCGCTGTCCTTGCTCTGCTCGGCGCGCGACATATACTCGCCGATCTCCTCGTTGTTCTCCGGGCGGGCGGCGGGGTTGTTTTCCTTGATGAACTCGATCACGCGCTCACGCTCCTCGTCAGAGACAAAAGCGCCCTGAACGCGCGTGGGCTTGCCGGCGCCGAGCGGCGAATAGAGCATATCTCCCATGCCGACAAGCTTTTCCGCGCCGCTCTGGTCCATGATGATGCGGCTCTCCATCGCGGACGAGACCGCGAAAGCAATGCGCGACGGGATGTTGGCCTTCATCAGGCCCGTAATGACGTCCGCAGAGGGACGCTGCGTCGCCACGACGAGGTGCATGCCCGCGGCGCGGCCCATCTGTGCCACGCGGCAGATACTCTCCTCGACCTCCTTGGCGGCGATCATCATGAGGTCGGCCAGCTCGTCGATCACGACAACAACCTGCGAGAGCGTCGGCTCGCCCGTGATCTCGCAGTGCCGATTGTAGCCCTCGATATCGCGCACGCCCGCCTCGGAGAAGAGGCGATAGCGTTTGAGCATCTCCACGACCGCCCACTGCAGCGCGCCGGCGGCTTTTTTCGGCTCGGTCACGACGGGCGTGAGCATATGCGGAATGCCGCTGTAAATGCCCAGTTCGACCATCTTCGGGTCGATCATGATGAACTTCACCTCATCCGGCCGCGCCTTGTACAGCAGCGAGAGGATCAGCGAGTTCATGCAAACAGACTTGCCCGAGCCGGTCGTTCCGGCGATGAGCATATGGGGAAGCTTGGCGATATTGCCCACGATGCAATCTCCGCCGATATCCTTGCCCACGGCGAAGGAGAGCTTCGACTTGGCGCCCTGGAAGCGCTGAGATTCCAGGATCGTACGCAGATAGACCGTCGAGACGATCTTGTTCGGCACCTCGATGCCGACAGTCGAGATCTTTTCGGGAATCGGCGCAATACGGACGTTGATCACGCCGAGGGCCAGCGCGAGATCGCCCGCGAGATTCGTCACGCGCGAGAGCTTGACGCCCTGCTCGAGTTCAAAATCATAGCGTGTGACCGTGGGGCCGCGGATCACGCCAACCACGTTTGCACTGATGCCGAAGCTGCGGATCGCATTCTCCAGCCGCTCGCGGTTCAGGCTGACCTCGTCGCGTGAGTCGGAGCTGCCGACCACACCGGGATTGAGCAGTTCAAGCGGCGGGAAGACGTACTCGTCCGCCGCGTCGGCATCCGCTTTGATGGTCTGGGAAAGACGCTCCGCTTCTTTCGCGACCTCGTCTTTTTGGGCCTTTTCCTTTTTCGGCGGATCGGAGATCTCGGCCGCAACAGGCACGCTCGGGCTGACCTTGACGCTCACAGGGCGTTTGCCGTCGGCACGATACTCCGTCCAGTTGTCGCCGATATCCCGCCCGACGAGCGTCGTTTTGCCCTCGGGGACGCCGCTTTCCTCTTCCGCCTTTTCCTCGGCGGCGTTCTTGCGGCGCACGCGGGCTTTGGTTCCCTTGGCTGTGAAGCTCTGATCCGGCAGATCCTCAAGCTGTCCGAGCGGCAGGGACTCGCCTTCCTCCCCGATCGGCAGATCGGTGGAATATGTACGCATCTTCGGCGCGGCAGAAGTTGCCGTGCGCGGATCTGCGGCACGGTTCAAGCGTGCGCTGCGCGCCGCGGCCGGCGTCTTTTCCTGCACGACGGTCTCTTCCTCTTCATAATCCTCCGGATCATAGGGCACGCTTGCGCGCTCTTTCATCTTTTTAAAGGAAGCCAGCAGGTCGAAATCGATCGCTTTGACGGCAAAAAGGAGAAACAGTACGACGAACAGGATCATCGTCAGGAAGCCCGGGAAGCCGATCTTGAGAAACAGCGAGCCCAGAGTGCCGAAAACACCGCCGTTCTGCTGCGCCCGACCGGCCCGGAACATCTGTACGAGGTAATCCCACAGCCCGTCGGATTGTGTCAAAGAGCTGGGAAAGATCAGGCTGGCGATATTGGCGAATATGACCGGCAGCATCAGTGCGGAGAAAAGGCGGAAGGTCACAGGCCGGCCGTGATGGAAAATCAGGATCCAGGCGGCGATCAGAAAAGCGGGGATAAGAATGTAGTATCCCATTCCGACAAGGCCTTTCAGGAAGGAGCAGATGCGGTCTATCACACTGCCCTCGCTTGTAAAGAAGCCGGCGATCGTCACGATGGCAAGAAGCAGAAAAACGATGCCCGCGATCTCGCGCCGCAGCGGCGGCGAGGCGGCCGCGTTTTCCTTTGCCGGAGCACGCGTCGTGCTCTTTTTCGTTTTGGGCGCAGCTTTCTTTTTCGTGCCCTTTGCTTGATTGGCCATAACAAAATCCTTTCGTGTGAAAAAACGCTGCTGTTCAGAAAATAACCGTGAGAATGATGCTCAGCACACCGACAACCCAGCAATAATAGGCAAAGCCGCCGAATTTCCCTTTCTGTGCGATGCGTTTGAGCAGGCTGATCGACGCGATGCCCGAGAGGATCGCCACGACCGTTCCGACCAGATAGGCCGGCAGACAGGACCAGTCGACGCCGCTTTTGATTGCCTTGGCAAAGGCGAGGATATTCGCGCCAAGCACGGCAGGAAGAGAGAGCAGGAACGAAAACTTGACGGCAAAGTCGCGCCGCAGCCCCGTTGCCAAGCCGGCGGTGATCGTGATACCCGAGCGGGACAAACCGGGGATCGTAGCCACGGCCTGACACAGGCCGATGATCACGGCGTCAAGAACGCCCATGTTTTTCTCCGTTTTGCCGCCCTGCTTCATTTTGTCGGATATGTACAGGATGCAGCCTGTGAGGACCAGCATCACACCGATGAAGATGCTCTTGTAGTATAAGCCCTCCATCATGTCGTTTATCGGCAGAATGAGAAATAGCGGCAGGGTGCCGACCACGATCATCAGAAAGAGCCGTGCCGCGGGGTAATGTGCTCTGCGCTCCCCCGCCAGGGGCCCGACGTTGACAAAGCCGAGCACTTCATAAAACATCTGCACGATGTCCTGCCAGTAGACGACGCACACCGAAAACAGCGTGCCGAGATGGAGCAGCACGTCAAAAAACAGATGCCCGTCCTCCGTCGTGGTCATTTTGAAAAGGTTATTCAGGATAGAAAGATGCCCCGACGAGGAAATGGGCAGAAACTCGGCGATCCCCTGGATCAGGCCGAGTATGATCGCGTTGAGAACAGACATCTTTTCAAATCCCCCATCTTTGTTTTAACTTGGTTATTTTATCACATTTTTCCTTATAAAACAAGGCCTAAAAGGATATTACGTAAACCTTTTTTACGTTCCGTTTTTTCTGATCTCCCCATGAAGGTAATCGAGCGCATCGGAGAGCGTTCCGATGGAGTCGATCAATCCTTTTTCCACCGCCTCTTCGCCGTAGATCACGCTGCCCACGTCGTTGGCCAGCTCGTCGGTGTTCGTCATCAGGCGCAGATACTCCTCTCTCGTGCAGCGTGAATGCGTCGTGACGAAACGCACGATCCGCTCCTGGATGCGCGCGAAATAGTTATAGGTCTGCGGCACGCCGATCACCACGCCGTTGAGCCGCACCGGATGGATCGTCATGGCCGCCGAGGGCGCGATAAAGCTGCGCCGTGCGGCCGCCGCCAGCGGCACGCCGATCGAGTGTCCGCCGCCGAGCACAAGCGAGCAGCTTGGCTTTTTCATCCCCGCGATCAGCTCCGCGATTGCAAGCCCCGCCTCCACGTCCCCGCCCATCGTGTTGAGCAGGATCAGCAAAGCGCCGACGTCCTCTGTTTCTTCGATTGCGGCGAGCATCGGCAGTATATGCTCATATTTCGTCGTTTTCACATCTTCGCCGAGGAGCTGATGCCCCTCGATCTGGCCGATGATCGTCAGGCAGTGGATGCCCCCGACGGCCGCGGCGCCGTTTTCTTTGATTCCGCTGATTTCATCCATCCCGATCGCCTCCGATCATTAGGATGCCCCGCGCCAGGGGAAAAAATAAAACGGTCTGAAAACTCAGACCGTTTTTATGATTTGTTTTTCGTGCGCTCTTACTTCGCCTTGTCAAACCAGCGGATAATCTGGCGCGGGCAGATATCGACGCAGTGGCCGCATTTGACGCATTTATCGTTATCCACGACGGCCAGATTGTCGACGACCGTAATGGCGTCGGCCGGGCATTCACGCTGGCACTTCATGCAGCCTATGCAGCCGTAGTCGCACATCTTCATGACCTTGCCGCCCTTGTCCTTGTTTGAGCAGGCGGGCATCACGCGCTGGCTTGCTGGCAGGAGCTTGATGATGCTCTTGGGGCAGGCGTCCGCGCAGGCTCCGCAGCCGACGCACTTTGAGCGGTCAACCTGGGCAATGCCCTCGACGATATGGATCGCATCGAACTTGCAGGCGCGCGTGCAGTTGCCCAGACCGATGCACGCGAAGGTACAGGTCTTGTTGCTCTTGCCGCCGAAGAGCATGGCGGCGCGGCAGTCCTGCGGGCCGGTGTAGTTGAAGCGCATCTCCGCGTGGCCCTCGCAGCCGGAGCAGGGCACGAAGGCGAATTTGCGCTCGTCCGCTCCCGCGGTCACGCCCATGATCTCGGCGACCTTAGCGGCCGTCTCGGCGCCGCCCGCGACACACTTGTTGGTCGGAGCCTTGCCCGCGGCCACGGCGGCGGCATAGCCGTCACAGCCCGGGTATCCGCAGCCGCCGCAGTTGGCGCCGGCAAGACACTGACGGACAGCAGCCTGCTTGGGGTCGACCTCGACGTGGAACACCTTGGAGGCGACGGCCAGCAGCGCGCCTAAAACGGCGCCCATCAGGCCGAGGACGATAACGGATAGAAGGATCGTATTCATTCTCTCTCCTCCTTAAAAAATCTGCATGCCGCTGAAGCCCATGAAGGCGAGCGCGACAAGAGCGGCGGAGACGAGGCAGATCGGGAAGCCCTCGAAGCATTCGGGATACTCGGCGAACTGTACTCTCTCACGCACGGAGGCGAAGAGAACGATCGCGAGCAGGAAGCCGATGCCGCCGGTAATGCCGTAAACGACGGACTCGATGAAGTTGTAATGGTTCTGCACGTTGAGCAGCACAACGCCGAGCACGGCGCAGTTGGTGGTGATCAGCGGCAGATAGATGCCGAGCGCGCTGTAAAGAGACGGCACGGACTTTTTCAGGAACATCTCGACAAGCTGTACCAGCGCCGCGATGATCAGGATAAAGGCCAGCGTCTCGAGGAAGGCCAGACCCAGCGGGACGAGGATGTAGGTGTCGATCAACCAGCAGATCGCCGAAGCCATACCCATGACGAAAATGACCGCAACGCCCATGCCGAAAGCGGTGTCGACCTTATTGGAGCAGCCAAGGAAGGGACAGCAGCCGAGGAACTGAGAGAAGATAAAGTTGTTGATCAGGATCGCACCCAGCGAAATGGAGATGATATTGAACAGCATTATTCTTCAACCTCCTTTTCTTCCTCCGCCGCTCTGGCGGCGAGCTCTTTCTTTTTGGCCGATTTCTTCAGCGCGTACTGCATCAGCGCGATCAGCACGCCGAGCGTCAGGAAGCCGCCGAAGGGCATCGTCAGCACCTTCGCACCGTACTCGCCGGAAAAGATCGTGATGCCGGCGCCCGAGCCGTCCATCGTCAGATGGAAGCCGTTGGAGACGTCGATCAGGCCGCCGCCGAAGGTGCCCTTGCCGAGCAGCTCGCGCACGATGGACATGGCCAGCAGCACGAGCGTGTAGCCCAGTCCCTGGAAGATGCCGTCAAAGAACGAGGCGGCGACGGTGTTCTTCTGGCAGAAAGCCTCCGCACGGCCGATGATGATGCAGTTGACGACGATCAGCGGGATGAAGACGCCCAGCGCCTCGGACAGTGCGGGGATGAAGGCCTGCAGCAGCAGATCGACGATCGTGACGAAGCCCGCGATGACCACGACGAAGATCGCCAGGCGGATCTCCTCGGGAATGATCTTGCGGATCATCGAAACGACGACGTTGCAGCAGGTCAAAATGATGAGGACGGACAGGCCCATGCCCAAGCCGTTGAACAGCGAGGTCGTGATCGCCATCGTGGCGCACATGCCGATCTGCTGGACAAGGACGGGGTTATTGGTGATCAGGCCTTCCTTGAATTGATTCTTGATATTCATTATATGCCCTCCTTCAGCCCAAAGCCTTGACGGCCTGGATCGCGGTGGATACCGCGCCGGTGACCGCCTTGGAGGTGATCGTCGCGCCGGTGATGGCATCGATGTCCTGGATGGTAATCGACTCGTCCTTACCGATGAAGGAGCTTCTGAAGTTCACGCCGCGCTCGGAAGCGCTGGCCGCGACTTCGCCCAGACCGGACGTCTCGGAATGCTTGATGATCGAGATGCCGGCGCACTTGCCGTCGCTGTCGACGCCGACAGCCATCGTGATCGAGCCCTGCGCGCCGGAGAAGGTCGTCTCGACGACGTGGCCCGCGCCGTTGTCGGCGGCGCTGATCTTGTCGATCGTGGACTTGTAGGCGGCGTAAGCGGAGGGTTCGATTTCCGTGAAGGAGTCGCCTTCCGGAAGGACGGCCTTATAGGCCGATTCGGTCTTTTCCTTCTGGCGGGTCGTGATCGGGCCGATCGTGACGGCGTTGACTTCGCCGAGGACGGCGGCGACGATCGCGCAGATCAGGAAAAGGACGACGGTGAGTTTGAAGATCTTATTCATTTCGCCGCCTCCTTTGCCGCTTTGGCGGCCGCCTTCTGCGCGGCGATATCTTCTTTGCTGACGCCGAACTGGTGACGGCGGAAGCCCTTATCGATGGCCCAGACGCAGATGTTCATGATCAGGATCGCGTAGGTCACGCCTTCGGGGTAGCTGCCGAAGTAGCGGATCAGCACCGTGATCGCGCCGCAGCCCGCGCCGAAGAGCAGCTGGCCGGGCAGCGTGACCGGGCTGGTGGCATAGTCGGTGGCCATGAAGAAGGCCGCCACGAACAGACCGCCGGAGAGCAGGTTGTAAATCATCCAGGAGACGCGGTCATAGCCCTCGTGGCCGAAAATGAGCGTCAGCACGGCAACCGTACCGATGAAGCTCACCGGGATGCGCCAGGAGATGATCTTGCGGATGATAAGATACAAGCCGCCGCACAGGAGCGCCGCCTTGCAGGCCTCGCCGAAGCAGCCGGGCATGATGCCGAAGAACATGTTGCTGTAGCTGTAATACGCGGGCATCGGCTGACCGGAGTAGAGGTAACTCATCGGCGTGGCCATCGACAGCGCGTCGACGCCCATCGCACGGGCAGGCGCAAAGTTGGTCATGATCCCGGCGTAGGAGGCGATCAGGAATGCGCGGGAGGCCAGAGCCGGGTTGACGAAGTTCTTGCCCAGGCCGCCGTAAAGCTGCTTGACGATCACGATCGCGAAGAAGTTGCCGATCAGCGGCAGCCACCAGGGGGCCGACGTGGGCAGCGTGATCGCCACGAGCATGCCGGTCAGGCACGCGGAGAAATCGAAGATCGAAGGCTCTTTCTTGGTAAGCCTGCGGTAGCCCCATTCATAGAACACGGCCGAGGCCATCGACACCGCGACCATGAGCACCGGCTTGAAGCCGAACTCATAGGCGGCCGCGATCAGCGTAGGCAGCAGCGCCAGCATGACGTTGAGCATGATGCGCCGCGTGTCCATATTGGTCCGGACTTGCGGCTGATACGCTACGTCAAGGACAATCCTTTCCTGTTTTTCCATTTACGCCTTCGCCTCCTTCGCCGCGGCAGCCTCCGCCGCAGCCTTTTCTTTGGCGGCCTTTGCCTGGAACATGAGCTTTGCCGTCTTGAACGCGTGGGTCAGCGGCATTCTCGCCGGGCAGTTGAACGAGCAGGAGCCGCACTCAAAGCAGTCCGTGATGTGGTACTTCTCCATCATTTCATAGTCGCCCTTGGAGTAATACATGTACATGAACACCGGCTCGAGATTCATCGGGCAGACCGTGATGCACTTGCCGCAGCGGATGCAGTGGGGATCCTCGACGGTCTTGTCCTCTTTCTCGGTGAAGAAGAGGACGCCCGAGGTGCCCTTGATGGTCGGGGCTTCAAAGCTCGTGGCGCAGATACCCATCATCGGGCCGCCGAGGACGATCTTGCGCGGCGTGACGGCAAAACCGCCGCACTGCTCGGCCAGATATCCAAGCGGCGTGCCGACGCGCGTGAGCGCGTTGGAGGTCTTGTTCATCGCGCTGCCGGCCACGGTCACGATGCGCTCGATCACGGGCTTGCCCTCGTAGCAGGCCTGATAGATCGCGTAGCATGTGCGGGTGGAGACCACGTTCGCTCCGACGCCGGAAGGGATGCCGCCGGGCTTGACTTCTCTGCCCGTCACGGCCTTGACCTGCATCTTCTCGGCACCCTGCGGGTACTTGACCTTCTCGGGTACGATCTCGATGCCGTACTTCTCCGGATGGAGGGAGTTGAGCAGCTCGATCGCGTCCTTCTTGTTGACCTCGATGCCGTAATAGACTTTGTCGAGGCCGCTGGCGATGCGGACGAGCTCGATGCCCTTTAAGAGCTGCTCGGGGAAATTGAGCATCGTCAGATGGTCGCCGTTGAGGTAGGGCTCGCACTCCGCACCGTTGATGATCAGCTTGTCGACCTTGCCGATGCCGCCGCGGATCTTAAACGCGGTCGGAAACATTGCGCCGCCCATGCCGACGACGCCGGCCTCGCGGATGCGCGCGAGGATCGCCTCGGGGTCTTTCAGCTGTTCTTCGGTGAGCGGTGCGAGATCTTCGCAGGGAGTGTCCTTGTAATCGTTCTCGATCACGACAGACATGATCATATCGCCCAGGGGATGGGGCCTCGGCTCGACCGCCACGACCTTCCCGGAGACGGACGCGTGGACGGGCGCGGAGACGGGCGCGGGGTTCTCGCCGATCTTCTGTCCCATCTTCACGTAGTCGCCGACCTTGACGATCGGCTTGTCCGGAGCGCCGATATGCTGGGCCATGGGGATGATCACCTGAGGCGGCGGCGCGACCACCGAGATCGGGATCTCGGGTGCTTTCATATAGTTAGGGTGCACGCCGCGCTTGAAAGTGTGGATCATATACGCTTCACCTCTCAATGTTATGACTGAGTTATTTTATCATATTTTGTCAGCTCATGTCTATGCTTTTGGAACGAAAAACCGTCAAAAATCATAGACAAGTTTCTGACAAGCCCGTTAAATGCTTGTCAAATCCGTCGTAATATACAAAAATGTCCTTCCTTTCCATACACAGGAAAGAAAGTGTAAAAAGCAGGGCGGTGATGAACGCCGCCCTGCTTGGGGAATGGATGAAGTTACTGCTCCGCGGGTTCGAAGTCCTCGCGCGTGTGCTTGCACAGCGGGCAGGTATAGTCCGCCGGCAGCTCGCCCTCGCAGGGCTCGAAGTGGCCGCAAATCTTGCAGACGTAGCCCTTCTGCTTGGGCGTGGCGTCGGGAACGACGTGCTCGAAGTCCTCTTTGCCGTGCTTGCACAGCGGGCAGCTGAAATCGTCGGGCATCTCCGGTCCCTCGTGCACATAGCCGCAGACCTTGCAGACCCAGCACTCCTTCTGCTCGGGCGCGGGGTTCTTCTTGGGCTTGATGTGCGCGTGGTAGTAGCCGTAGGTGCAGCTCGGCGCGTTGGAGAGCACCTTCGCCTCGACGACGTTGGCGATGTAGAGCATCTGCGTCTCGAGGTCGTAGTGCTCGATCACCTCGCAGGAGAGAACCGCATTCGTATAGAGCGGGAAGTAGCGAATGCCGTTCTGCATGCGGTCGTCGTACGGCACATTCGCGAACTTGTCGACGTCGCGCCCGCTCTGGAAGCCGAAGTGCTGGAACACGGAATAGGGCGCGTCCTCGGTGAGGATCGAGATGTTGAACTTGCCCGCCTTCATGACCATGTCGCAGGTGTTGTTCTTTTTGATGACCGAGATCGTGATCTTCTTCACGTCGCCCGCGGCGACCTGGCCGGCGGTATTGATGATGCAGCCGTAATCCTTGCCGTCCACGCGCGTGGTCAGCACCTCGACGCCGTAGCTGAACTTGTTGAAGGCCTTCGTGTCGACCGCGTCCGGGCTCAGCGGGGCCGGAGCAGCGGCGGCAGCGGGAGCGGGCGTTTCGGCGGGCGGGGGCAGGATGTCCGCCGCCAGCGCCTCGGCCAGAGCCTCGAGCTCCGCGTCCTGGCCCGCGGCGAGCGCGGATTTGAGCGTGACGCCCTCGCCGATGTACTCGATCTTCTTCAGCCCGTCGAGGATCTCGCGCATGGCCTTGCCGCTCATCGGCGCCCAGGAGCCGTTCTCAATGAGGGCAATCTTGCGGTTCTGAAGATTGTGCGCCGCGATGTCGTGCAGCAGATTCTCCATCGTTACGAACACGCCGGCGTTATAGGTCGTGGCGGCAAAGACGAGATGGCTGCAGCGGAAAGCGTCGGAGACGATATTGCTGGCCGGGATGACGGAGCTGTCGTGCATGCGCACGCGCACGCCCTTCTCGGCGAGTTTGGCGGCGAGGATGTTCGCGGCGTTCTCCGTGTGGCCGTAAACGGAGGCATAGGCGATCAGCACGCTCTTCTCCTCGGGCGTGTAGCTGCTCCACTGGAGGTATTTCTCGAGAAAATCGCCGAAGTGGCTGCGCCAGACGAAGCCGTGCAGCGGGCAGACGTACTTGATGTCCAGCTTTGCGGCCTTTTTCAGCACGGCCTGCACCTGCGGGCCGTACTTGCCGACGATGTTGGTGTAATAGCGCCGGGCCTCGTCGAGATGCTCGGTGAAGAAGTCGGTCTCATCGGCGAAGATCCGGCCGTTGAGCGCGCCGAACAGGCCGAAGGCGTCGGCGGAGAAGAGGATGCCGTCGGTCGTGTCGTAGGTCATCATGACCTCCGGCCAGTGCACCATCGGCGCGTTGACGAAGGTCAGCACATGGCGGCCGGCGGAGAAGGTGTCGCCCTCCTTGACCAGCATGACGCGGTCGGTCAGATCGAAAGAGAAGAATTGTCCCAGCATGGTCTGGATCTTGGCGTTGCAGATGATCTTGACCTTGGGGTAGCGCACGATCAGGTCGCCGATGGTATAAGCGTGGTCCGGCTCCATGTGGGAGATAACGAGATAGTCGAGCGCTCTGCCGCCGAGCGCGTATTCCACGTTTTCAAAGAACACCTGATAGACCGCCTTGTCCACGGTGTCGAACAGCACGGTCTTTTCATCGAGCATTAAAAAGGAGTTGTAGGAAACGCCGTCGGGAACGCTGTAGACGCCCTCAAAGCAGCTCAGACGCCGGTCGTCGGCGCCAACCCAGATCAGGTCGTCCAGGACTTTTCTTGTGCAGTGCATGGCATGCCCTCCGTTTATATGTTTTTTAGCCGAGTTTCTGTTGTTATACTATCATATTCCTGTGGCACAAGCAAGGAATATGTGTTATGATAAGCAAAAACAGAATGGGAGCCTGATATCATGGCAGAGAAACGATTTACTTCCCCCTCCGGCGTCGTGACAGACGCAGCCGTCACCGCCGATTATGAGAGCGCCGCACCCTTTGACACTGCCCTTGTAGGCGCGCTGGGCGTGTATTACCGCGACGGCTTCAAGACCAAATTCGTCCCTTATTCCTCCATGGAGCGCGCCTTTATCCGCGTGCAGGAGGTCAACGGCCGCCTGTGCTGCGGCAGCGCCGTGTTCACCTATTTTCGCCTGATCCTCGTCGTGAACGGCAAGGAGTGGGGCGATATCATGAGCGAGAACGAACAGGCCATGGACGACGCGCTCGCCGCGATCGCGCAGCGCTCCCCCTCCACGGCGATCGGCTTTGTGAAGTAAAATCAATTATCAGATCTTATCCTGTCATTCTGAGGAACGAAGTGACAAAGAATCTGCTCCCCCGGGATCCGGATTCTTCGCTTCGCTCAGAATGACATCTTTTTTCACGCCGTCTGTAATATTCTCCTTTGTATTGCGACTTGAGGGATGAGGCGGAAAGGAAGTGACGCATGTGGAGGACAGCGAGATCATCGACCTGTTTTTTGAGCGCTCGGAGCAGGCCGTTTCGGAACTGGAAAAACAATACGGAAAAGCCGTCAGACAAACCGCGGAAAACATCCTGCGCGACCGGCTGGATGCGGAGGAGTGCATCAACGACACGTACCTGAAGGTCTGGAACAGTATTCCGCCTCAGCGCCCGGACTATCTGGGAAGTTACGTCTGCCGCATTGCCCGCAACACAGCCGTGTCGAGGCTGCGCGCCGAGACGGCGGAGAAACGAAACCGTGGCCTCGATCTGATCCTGGACGAGCTGGAAGAGTGTATCCCCTCCGGCGAGAACGTGGAGGACCGGATCGAAACGCGGGAGTTGACCGAGGCGATCGATCGCTTTCTCTCCTCGCTTGACTATGACGACCGCTTTCTCTTTCTCCGCCGCTATTGGTACGCGGATTCCGTCAAGGACATCGCCGCGGCGATGCATCTGCGGGAAAACCGACTCTCCGTGCGTCTTTTCCGCCTCCGCGAGAAATTGCGGAAGACTTTGGTAAAGGAGGGCCTGCTTGTATGAATCGGGAAACACTCTTCGACGCGCTCGCCGGGATCGACGATCGCTTCATCGCCGAGGCGCTGCGCTATTCGCCCGAGGCTGCATCCGGCTCCTCGGAAAGGATCGTACACTTGAAAAAGAAAAGAATCATCAGCTTCGCCCTCGCCGCCGCGCTGATCCTGGCGCTGGGCGTCACGGCCTGGGCCGTGTTCTCCACCTACTCTGTGCGCGTGCCGGAGCCGGACGAGGGCTTTCGCATCAACTGGGAGGAGAACGCCAGCGGCTATATCGAATGGACGGATGCCAAGCTGGCCGTGACCTTCCCCGAGACGGCCGAGAGCCGCGAGATCGAATTCCGTCCGGGCTGGCTGCCGGCAGAGCTTCCGTCCCAGCTCCCCGGGAGCTTTCCCTGGGACGGTCTTGATTCCGGCACTTGGTTCAGCCGCCTCTCTTTTGAGGGGCTTGCCGACAGTTTCCCCAACATGACCGCCAGTAATCAGCCTCTTCTAATCGAAACCTATTATATGTCCATGTTCAACGACGGCGGCGCGCTGCTGCTGCTCTACTATACGCCGGAAGATATCATCGAGGATCATTGGGACGAGCAGAATGTGGACGTTATGCGCTTCCACGCCACGCAGCATTTGGAGGCGAACGCCTATGCCCCGGAGCGAACGCTTGAGCAGGACATCCTTCTCATGTCCGATCCCGACGCGGGCTGGGTCGTCTGTCTCCGCAGCGGGATTGGCATGGATGAGCTCGTCAAGGTCGCGAAGAACCTCGAGATACGCGAGACCGGCAAAGAATTCTCTTACGACGATTTTGAGGATCACTACACCTTTATGGACGGCGGCGTCGGCTGAGAGGAAAACACAGCGTCAAACATCACCCTTATGGTAAAAAATTGCCCGTCTCTTTCAAAGAGACGGGCAATCCTTATTTTTTCAGCAGAAACGGTATTCCCGCACTGTAGGGCGAGCCGCGCATACCTTTCTCCACGCGCTCGCGGATCGCCGCGCGGTCAGCAATCGCCATGCCGGCGATCCGGTCGATGCCGAAGTCCAGCAGCGCCGGGCACAGCGGAACGGACGGCCCGGTGAGGATCACGGTCGCCTTCTCGCACAGCTCCAGCAGATGCGGCAGCGTCTTGTTCACGAGCGAGCTGCCCGTGACGAGCACCAAATCGCACTGCGGCAGAAGGTAGTCGCAGGCGCTGTCGGGATAGTCCCCCTCCTGCGGCGCGCGCTCGAGCGTATAGACCGCCCGCGCCTGCTCGCGCAGCCCCCGCGGGCCGTTCATATGCCCGATGATGCCGACGGTCCGGTCCTTCAGTTCGATGCCGTCGGTATAAAAGACATCCATCGAAACGCCCACGCCCAGGGTCTCGACATGCTCCGGCGTGTTGTAAAAGGCGTTCGCCGCCGCCAGGCCGAGACCGGCCTCCTCAAGGTTCCAGCTCTTCACCGCGGAAGCGGCTTCCCTCAGCGTCAGTCCCTCGATCTTCGGGAACAGAGGCCGGATGCTGCTTCCGGCGGTAAACATGGCCATGCCGGAGTTCTTTGACGTTTCAACGAGCGACCAGCGCTCCCCCTGGAGTGCGCTCTCGATCCGATCCTCGCTCTCAACTCCGGCGATCAGCGCATCATACAGGGCGAAGAAATCATTCCTCATTCCGTCTGGCCCTCAGCTCGATCATCTGCGCGGCGATCGAAATCGCGATCTCCGCGGGCGTTTCGGCCTTGATCGGCAGGCCGATCGGCGAGGTGATGCGCTCGAAGACCTCGTCCGCGAAGCCGTATTCCTCCTTCAGGCGCTGATACACGCCCGCCTTCTTTCTTGCGCTGCCGATCACGCCGATGTAGCAGGCGTCCGTCATCAGCATCTGCGCCTGCACGACGGCGTCAAAGGCGTGCCCGCGCGTCATCACGCAGGCGTAATCCTCCGCGGTGACGGTGATGCTTTTCGACAGATGCTCAAAATCACAGAGAATGACCTCCTCGGCGTCCGGAAACAGCTCTTTTGTCGCAAACTCCGGCCTGTCGTCGAGCGCGACGCAGCGGAAGCCGACATGCGCGAGCACAGGCACCAGCTCCTGCGCCACATGGCCGCATCCGAACACATACACGCGGCCGGAGGAGTTGATCTGCTCGGCGTAGAGGTCACGCCCGTCCTTGCGGATGCGCGCAGGATGGCGGCCGAGCTCCGCGCTCAGCCAGTCCGGCGCGTCGACGCCGACATAGCCGTCCTCGCGGGTATAGAGGCCGATCCGCCCGCCGTCCGCGATATCGCTGATGAGCCACAGGTCGCGCCCGGCAGCGAAGTACTCCTCCGCCCTGCGGGCGATCTCCAGCGTTTTCTCGTCGCCTGCGGGCAGATAGCCGAAGAACACGCTGACCGCGCCGCCGCAGATCATACCGAGCTTCTGCACGTCATCCTTTGTCAGATTGAAGCCGTGCTCAAAGGAGTTTTTGTCCTCCAGCACCTTGGCCGCCATCTGCTGGCTGCGGTATTCGACCGCGCCTCCGCCGATCGTTCCGCTCAGGCGCCCCTCTGCGCCGATAAGCATGCGCGCGCCCGCACCGCGCGGCGTCGCGCCGGAGGAGGCGATGACCGTGACGAGCACAAGATCCTCGCCCGCGGAGAGTTTTTCGGAGATCAAACGGAACATATTTCTCATGGAAGCATCGCTCCTTTGTTCTATCTATTCGCAGTATAGCCTTTTCGACCTCATTTTGCAAATAAAAAGAAGTCCGGAAAAACCGGACTTCTTGATTTGGAAAAACTCAGGCCATGTGGCCCTTGGCTGCGATGACCGCAATCACGTCGTCGACGTATTTCTCGCAGATCTCCTTTGTGTCCGCCTCGACCATGACGCGGATGACCGGCTCGGTGCCGCTCTCGCGCACGAGGATGCGGCCCGTGTCGCCGAGATCCGCCGCGACCTTGTCGACCGCGGCCTGCACGTCGGGATCGCTCCTTGCCTCGGGCTTGGATTTCACGCGAACGTTTTTGAGGACCTGCGGATAGAACACGACAGGCGCGGCCAGCTCGCTCATCGGCTTTTCCCTGTCGAGCATGACCTCCATGAGCTTCAGGCTCGTGAGGATTCCGTCACCCGTGGTGGCGTGCTCGGTGAAAATCACGTGGCCGGACTGCTCGCCGCCGATTTTGTTGCCGTATTCGACCATGTTCTCATAGACGTACTTGTCGCCGACCTTGGTCTTCTCATAGCCGATCCCGACCGCGTCGAGCGCCTTGTACAGGCCGAAGTTTGACATGACCGTCGTGACGACCTTGTTGTTGGCGAGCTTGCCGTGCTCCTTCATGTAGAGGCCGCAGATATAGATCGTGTGGTCGCCGGTAACGACGTTTCCCTTTTCATCCACACAGATGCAGCGGTCTGCGTCGCCGTCGAAGGCAAAGCCGATGTCGAGACCATTGTCCACGACGAACTTCTGCAGGTGTTCGATATGGGTGCTGCCGCAGTTGGTGTTGATGTTGTAGCCGTCCGGCTCTGCGCTCATCACGTAGGTCTTCGCGCCGAGCGCGTCGAACACGCTCTTGGCGATCTGCCAGGCCGCGCCGTTGGCGACGTCGAGACCGACCTTGACGTTCTTGAAGCTGAAGCGGGAGAGCGAGATGAGGAACGCGATATAGCGGTTGCGGCCCGCCACATAGTCGACGGTGCGGCCGATCTGATCCCGCTCCGCGAGCGGTACTTCGCACTTGCCGTCGATATAATCCTCAATGCCCAGCAGCGTCTCCTCGTCCATCTTTTCGCCGTTGTTGTTGACGATCTTGATGCCGTTGTCGTAGAAGGGGTTGTGCGAGGCGGAGATCATGATGCCGCAGTCGAAATCGTCCACGCGCGCGATGTAGGAGACGGAGGGCGTGGTCGTGACATGCATGATATAGGCGTCCGCGCCGGAGGCCATCAGGCCCGCGCAGAGCGCGTACTCGAACATATAGCTCGAGCGGCGGGTGTCCTTGCCGATGACGACCTTGGCCTTTTTGCCCAGCCGCGCTCCGTAGTACCAGCCGAGATAGCGGCCGATCTGGATCGCGTGCTCATAGGTAAGGTTTTTGTTCGCCTCGCCGCGGAAGCCGTCGGTTCCGAAATATTTGCCCATCTTACAGTCTTTCCTTTCTCTCGATGTCAAGGAAGTACTTGTAGGTGTCGACAGTCAGCTCGCCGCAGGCGGCCTCGTCGCAGGCGATGATCGCGCCGTTGTGCATCTGCAGGGCGCTGCAGGTCCACTTCTGGCTGACGGAGCCCTCGACAGTCGCGGCCAGGGCGCGGGCCTTGTTGTGTCCGCTGATGAGCACGAGGACTTCTTTCGAATCCGTCACCGTGCCGATGCCGACGGAGAGGGCCTGAGCGGGCACCTTCTCGGGATCGTTGCCGAAGAAGCGGCTGTTGACGATGCGCGTATCGGTCGTGAGATCGCGCAGGCCGGTACGGGAAGTGAGCGAGGTAAAGGGCTCGTTGAAGGCCAGGTGGCCGTCCACGCCGATGCCGCCCATGAAGAGGTCGATCCCGCCGTAGGAGGCGATCTTTTCCTCGTAGCGGGCGCACTCGCCCTCCGGGTCGTCGGTCATGCCGTTGAGGATGTTGATGTTCTCCGGCTTCATATCGACGAGATGGTCGAAGAGGTTGTCATGCATGAAATACCAATAGCTCTGATCGTGCTCATGCGGCAGGCCGAGGTATTCGTCCATGTTGAAGGTCACGACGTTGGCGAAGGAAAGCTCGCCGGCGCGGTTCATACGGACCAGTTCCTTATATACGCCGATCGGGGACGAGCCCGTCGGAAGGCCGAGCACGAAGGGACGGTCTTCCTTGTGCGCCTTGATCTTCGCGGCGATGTAATCGGCCGCCCATTTGCACATCTTCTCGTAATTGTCCTGAATGACTACACGCATGTTACATACTCCTTGATGATATGATTTGTGTTTATTCGTACTTTTCCACGATTACGCCGTTGTCCTTGAAGATGCTGTTTGCCGGGACGACGCCGCGAACGCAGGAAGTGGGGTAAATATTGCTGTGCCGGCCGACGACCGTGCCGGGATTGCAGACGCTGTTGCAGCCGACCTCGACGTAGTCGCCGAGCATCGCGCCGAACTTCTTGATGCCGGTCTCGATCTGCTCGCTGCCGTTGTGGACGACGACGAGCTTCTTGTCGGACTTGACATTCGAGGTGATGGAGCCCGCACCCATGTGGGAATAATAGCCGAGGATCGAGTCGCCCACATAGTTGTAGTGCGGCGTCTGCACGTGGTCGAAGAGGATCACGTTCTTCAGCTCGACCGAGTTGCCGACGACGCAGTTCGCGCCTACAAGCGCAGAGCCGCGGATAAAGGCGCAGTGGCGCACCTCGGTCTCCGCTCCGATGATGCAGGGCGCGCCGAGGTAGGCGCTCGGGAAGACCTTGGCGGTCTTATGTACCCACACGTGCTCGGAGACTTCCTCGTAGTCCTCCCCCAGCGTCGGCCCGAGCTCCAGAATGAAGGCCTTGATGCCCTTGAGCGCTTCCCAGGGATAGGTAAACTGAAGGAGATAGTCCTTCGCCAGCGTATGGTCGAGATCATAGAGATCTTTGATCGTATACATAGAAACTCCTTTATATGCATGGATTGTACGGCGTTGAGAGAGGCTCTGTTACAGTGTTGATTCTGCTTTTTATCCTCTCTCTGACGGCTCGCCGTTTCAGCCGTGGCAGCATCCGCCGAGTCTTTCGACAACTGCCATCCCTCGTCACCCTCTTTGGGGCCTGGCGCTAATAACGCTCCGATCCCGCTCCTTTCGCGGAACGCTATTTTACTGTGAGGCTTGGGCACTTTCCGCCCCATCCTTTTCAATTATTATAGTGCATCGGAGCGCAGAAAGCAATCACAAAGCAGTAACAAGTACGAGAGATTGGGTTTCAATCCGAGAGAATCCACAAAATATATGAAATGCGCCGGACAATACGTCCGGCGCAAAATGATCCATTTTTTATCTGATCTGCCTGCATTCGAGATAATAGCGTTTTTCCTCGGCGCTCCCGACGGAAAAGGTCTTTCGCGGGAGAGCTCCGCCGCGCGCGATCGTTCGGAACAGCTCTTCTTTTTCGATTCGCGGGAGGAGAAAGGCGATCGCACCCTCCTCGCGGGCGAGCTTCAATGCCACATCCTCGCCGTGGATGTAATCGACGCTTCCGCCCTTCGAGGCAAGATAGTCGTCCAGTGCGCTTTGCAGCGCTTCAAGCGGGAGTCGTTCATTGCCGAAGCGGATGATCCCCCCACCCGTTCGCGTGTACCACAGAATGGGCGTTCCGCTGCGCTCGCTTTCCTGCGCGAGAGTCTTCAGGAGCTGCGCGGGATTCACGCCGCGTACGATCCGGTGTATTGGTTCGAAGTCCTGCACGGGATCAAAGAGGTTCTCCAGCTCCACCATCGCATAGCGGGCCGGATGCTCCGTCCCCGCAAGGGTCGGATCGTCCGCCTTCTTTTTTTCCCAGCAGGTCTTTGCTGCAGCCAGAGAATGATTTCCGTCCCCGACGGCGAAGCAGAATCCGTTCTCCGCTTTGGAAACATACTCCGCAAGGGCGCGGTCAAAACGGTCCGCCCGCTCTCCGTCCACCAACCAGCCCGCAACGCGCCCGCCGCCCTGCATGAGTTCAAGATCATAGAGCTTCTCGCCTTTTTCGACCGTCTCAATCAGCTTTCTTTCCGGATCGCTGCACAGGAGAAGCACATGGGAGCTCTCCAGCGCGGCGCCGGCGCGGATCTTTACCCGCGGCGGGATGCGGGAGACGACGGTCCTTTCTGTCGCGCGCACAGGCGATCTCGCCTCGTCACGGTAATCGTAGGAATCCAAATCGATAACGCCGATCAGTCCCCTGCGAACCGCTCCGCTGCGGAGCGTGCGCTCAACATAGACATAGCTCTGCGGAAAAAGGCGAAATACGTCGGAGGCAAGATATTTCTCCATCGTACGGTCGATCTGCTCGATGCGCGCCGTCTCGTCTTCTCCGAGTTCGGCTTCGGGAAAGATGATGTGATAGGCGGAGGGCGATGTGCCGACGGCTTCCTTCACGTTCCGCCAGTAATCCGGCTGCGAGGTAAACTGGTCGCAGGCGATGACCGGCCAGTGCGGCAGATACCGCAGCTGCGGGATCAGCAGATCCGCGCGTTGAAAAATTGCCATTGTCTCATCTTCTTTCCTGACGGTTTTTCAAGGTCTGCCTCTCAGCGGGCCGCGACGAGGCCCATCGTCACCGACTCCGGGAACAGCGGCAGGAAAACATAGCCTTTTTCCTGCAGCATGGGGATCGCATTTTTCATGGCGATCAGCGTGTTGCTGTTCCAGTCATGGCCCAGGATCATCGCGATCGGCTCCTCAGAGATCTGGGTCACGGCTCTGGACGTTTCCAATGCTGCGGACGGCAGCTTGTCCGCCGCGCCTGCGTCGTAGAGATTGCAGTTCCAGTCCACCCATTCGTAGCCAAGCTCGGCGATCACGTCGGTGGCGCCGGGCACAAGATCCCGTCCCCATGCGGAGCCGCCGGGAAAGCGGAAGATCGTCGGATGAAAGCCCGTGACCTCTAAGAGCCATTCATCCTGTAAGAGGATCTGCTCCCGGAAGCTGTCGGGCGACCGGTACACAGGCCCGTCGGCGTTCGTGACGTGCGCGTAGCTGTGGTTTTGTACGCTGTGTCCGCTCGTCATTTCCCGGCGGAGGATCTCTTCCTCGTCCGGCGAATCGTTCGCCCCGTTGGCAGTGAAAAAGGTTACGCGAACGCGTCCGTCCATTTCATCGAGCGCATCAAGGAAGTTTTTCGTGATATAGGTCGGCCCGTCGTCAAGCGTCCAATAGCAAATACGGACCTCGGTCTCTCCGTTCCGGATTTTCTCTTCCAGCTCGCGTATCCTGTCGGCATACTGGCTGCGCGCCTCTTCGACGGAAGCGGGCAGGTCCTCGCGGATCCGGACCATCTCCTGCAGCTCGGCCAGCCGCCGGGCTTTACTCTCCTGCTCAGCCCTTGTTTCCTCCATGCTCTCGGAAAGGGCGACAGCCTCCTCGCCGTTGTTTTTCAGGTCGGCTTTCAGGAAGGCAAGTCTTTCGTCTGCATCCTGACGTGCGCGCTCTGCGTCTGCGAGTGTTTTGTCGGTTCTGGCGCGGATGTCGGCCTCCCGGGCGTCGTAGCTTTCTGTCGGGAAGGTCCGGACCGAATAGACATGATAGCCGCAGTAGGCTGCGGCAAGCAGGGCGGCCGTGAGAAGGATGCCGTTAATCACCCGAAAGAAGGTTCTCAACGTAATCCCTCCCTTCGGTGTATTCGTTGTATATCGAAATATAATAATCGAAGTCCTCGACACTTTCCAGCTCTGCTTTTCTCTTCTCGAGTTCGCTGATGGCGGCGTCGGTCTCCGCGCTCTCCGCGAGGAGCTCATCAAGCTCCGCACTTGCCTGCGCAATCATCTCTTCCGTAACCTGTCTGCGTTCGGCAACGTGTGCGGCAGACTCGGGATCCGCCTCGGCATATTGCGCTTCGGCAAGCATCAGAGCAGACTCCGCGGCCGCGATCCTGTCTTCACTGTTTTTTTGCAGGGCGTCGTACTGTGCGGAATACCGCATACCGAAATAGCCGGCTGTCAGAATCACGCCGATGAGCAGAAGCATGACGATCAGACCGCCGACGGGAAAGCGTCCGGCTTTGGCTTTTTTCTTTTTCTTCATAGTCTTTTTCTCTTCTCATATGGATGGAAAGCATGCGTATTATACGCCTGTTCCGCTGAATTGAAAAGCTTAATCTCTTCTGAGTGTTTCGAGAACTTCTTCGGCTTTGTGCAGCGGTCTGACGTATCCCTCGAGCATTTTTGCCTTTACGGTGAGTCCGCGGGAGCGCGGGTTGATGAAAATGCTGCATTTCCGGCGGCCGTTGCGCGCTTCCTGGATGAGGTTGGACGCCGCGGAGGAGCCGTCGAAGGCCAGAAGCACGGAGGGCATGCGGTTGAAAATCTCGTAGGCGAAGCTCTTGTACAGGCCCATGGCCGAGTTTTCGATCGATACGAGCACACCGACGGACGCGGCGGCCAGACGCGCGCGCTCCGCGGCACTGATCTTTCCCGGGACGATGGCAAAGACGCGGAAGCGTCCCGCGGCACGGCGGACAAGATATCCCTCGTGTCCCGTCAGGGACTGTCCAACGACAAAGCATACCTTTTTCGGGTCGGCGCCGTCGAGCAGCGCGTCGATCAGTGCGCGGTCGTCGGCTTTGACCTGGGTGCGATGGCTGCTGTTGTTGAAGCTGCCGCCCGCGATCACGACAGGCAGCGCGTCCTGCGGCAGCACCGTGAGCTGGCTTCTGAGCGCGTCCTCTGCGTCGAGCTTTGCCGCGCTCTTCCACAGTTCATCGAGCGGGGCCTCCGCCTCGTCCAGACGGTGGAGGTAATACTGTTCGATATCCCCGCCCGCAAAGTGCGCGCGGAAGCTTTCTTCTTTTCTTTTGAACGTGTTCAGGCTTTCAAAGTAGATCTCGTCCTCCGCGCAGCGCATCCGGCAGAGCTCCTCATGCGTCAGCCCGAGCAGTTTTTCCAGGCTCAGCTCTTCGTCAATGGAGTTCGTCCCATACAGCGCGCAGCCGTCCGTTCCCTGTACGCAGCGCACTCCGGAGCGCAGGTACTGCCGCAGCGGGTGGCGGTCAAGATGGCTGAGATTGTTCAGACGCACGTTCGAGGTGATCTGGAACTCCAGCGCAACGCCGTAGTTCTTCAGATCCTGCAGCAGCTTTTTGCCGCTCGGAGTCCGCAGGTCGCAGGTATAGAGACCGTGGCCCACACGCATCTCCGGGAAGGGCTGGCCCGGCTGCAGGGATTCGGCCACACAGCGGATACTGTTGGCCACATTGTCGCGCAGACTGTCGTTTTCACCCGCGTGGATCCGGATCACGAAGCCGCTCTCTTCGCCCGCGAGCCTGACAAGCTCACGGATCACACTGCGCAGTTCGAGAATGTCGTTGATCTCTTCGCCGACGATATCGCTGCCCGCGATATAGGGGTCTGCGGCGATCACGCGCAGGCAGCGCAGGTTCTCCGCCAGATAGTCGTTGGGCGTCACGCGGTCGCGTACGATGGTCAGCGGGATGCGGCGGATGCCCGCGAGGAAGCGCAGCAGCACGCCCGTCTCGCGCGTGACGGAGGGCATGATCTCGTGGATCTGGCGCAGCTTGACGGGAAACTCCGCGCGGTTGAGAAGCGCCGTGTCCGTGATCTCGGCGTATTCCACGCCGTGCTTCTGATATTCGCGCGCGATCCACAGCAGCAGATCCTGATAAAGCGTGTTGGCGCGATAGCGGTCGTCTTCGCGGTCGCGGCGCATGTGCTCGGCATAGGCGCGGATCTCGCGGTCCGGGATCAGTGCGAGATTGACGCCGGGGAACGGCTCGTCCGAGGGAAGCGCCTTGGTGAACACATAGCGGTACAGGTAGACTTTTTCCAGATCCGCGAACACCGCCTGCCCGTCCTTTGGGATAGTCAGGGAGTTGCGGATTCGCTCGATGTTATACGCGGCGTCGGCCGGGTCGCCCAGAATCAGTTCCGCGAAATTGATAAAGGTATAATCGTCGATCCTGCGCTCGCGGTGCTTCCCGGTCAGCGGGATGTCGCCGAGGCGCTTTTCCGTCTCGACGCGCTGCGCCTCCAGTCGGGCGATCTGCCCATCCGTACAGCGCAGCGAGAGCTTTTTGATATAATAATACGGATAGCGGATCTGGTGCACGATGCCCAGCGCGATCAGCGCGTCCGGTGGAAGGATGCCGTTCATGTGCGTGTGCAGATCCGTGCGGAATTTGCAGTCGGAGCGGATATAGGTCTTGACGATGGTTTTTTCCACGCCGAGGCGATAGTCCTTCGTCTGGCTCATCAGCGTCTTGGAGATCGCCGGGATCGAGGCCTTCATCTCGACCCTCCCGTCCGGGTAGATATTGGCGATCTTCGTGTTGCCCAGGCGAAGAATGTACATGCTGCGGTTATCCCCGTCGACGTAGCACGGGATCTCGTCGCGGATCACCTTTAGGCCGTTCTCGTCCAGACTCGTCTGCAGACCGCAGAGCTTGGCCAGGTTGGAGATCAGATTGCCGGTCCGATGGTTCGGCGTACGGATCACATAGAAAAGACGCTCTCCTTCCAGATAGAGATCCACCGCGATATCCTTTTCCCGGTCAAGATAGAACTGCTGAAAAAAGATCATAGTCTTCTCCTTTTCGCAGGCGCTTTTTTCTATTTTCGCATCTGCGCAATCACTTGTCAACCGCGAAAAGTCCGGCGGCAGCGATGAAGTTGAATTGAAAGCAAAAAGATGATATGATCGGAAATACAAAACTTTGCGGAGCGTGGAAATGGAAGAACGGTCGACCGTTAACGGAAAGGAATATGTTCTCATTGCCCTGCTCGGTCATGGAAAGGGCGGATATTCGTATCTCGCGGAGCGCGAGGGCAAGCGTTCGGTGCTCAAGCAGATCCATCACGAGCCCTGTGATTACTACAGCTTCGGCGACAAGATCGAAGCGGAGCGACGCGATTACGAGCGTCTGCTCGCTGCCGGGATCCGGATTCCGGCCATGCTCGATCTGGACGAGCAGGCGGAGCGGATCGTAAAGGAATATATCGACGGGCCGACCGTCATGGAGCTGCTGCGTGCGGGAAAGAACGTCGAACTCTATGTTCCCCAGGTCCGCGAGATGGCCGCGGCGGCGAGGGCGGCGGGACTGAATATCGACTATTTCCCGACCAACTTTGTCGTGTGCGGCGGACTGCTCTGGTACGTCGATTACGAGTGCAACGCGTATATGGACGAATGGAGCTTTGAAAACTGGGGAATCCGCTACTGGTCCCATACGCCGGAGCTTGAAGCCTGTCTCAAGCAGCAGGAAACATGAAAGGCAGCCTTTCGGCTGCCTTATTCATTTTGGTGCAGAGCGGCGGGATCGCCCGCCTGCGGGCGGACCGCTGACCTTTCCGGCATACATGCCGGAAAGGCCGCAAGGCGGCCTTAGATTAGATTGCAAGAGGTCAGTGGTTACAAACGAGCCTTTACCAAAAGAAAACAGCCATCCTTTCGGATGACTGTTTCTTTTGGTGGAGAATAGCGGGATCGAACCGCTGACCTTTCCGGCATACATGCCGGAAAGGCCGCAAGGCGGCCTTAGATTATATTGCAAGAGGTCAGCGGTGTACGGACCTCGTTTTCATCAAAAGAAAACAGCCATCCTTTCGGATGACTGTTTCTTTTGGTGGAGAATAGCGGGATCGAACCGCTGACCTCTTGAATGCCATTCAAGCGCTCTCCCAGCTGAGCTAATCCCCCATCTGCGTTTGGCGCATGGAGTATAATAGCAGACGGGGATCGAAATGTCAAGGCTTTTTTTGCCGTTTTTCTTTTTCCGGAAAATGCAGCGTTTTCAAGGCCTGCGGCCGCTGCAGAGATAAAAGATCGTGAGCAGGCCGGGGCCGCAGTGCGCACCGATCACGACGCCGAGAGAAGTGATCGTGATCTCTCCTACCGACGGATAGGCCTTTTTGATCTCGTCACGCACGAACTCGGCGTCCGCGCGGCAGTCGGCCTGCAGGATGTTGATCTCCATGCCGCTCGGGTCGATCTCGGAGAGATCGTCCAGCACGCCGCGCAGGATCTCCGCAAGCGCCGCTTTGCGCCCGCGCACTTTCTTGGCCACGTCCAGCGTGCCCCGGTCCGGCACATAGAGAACAGGCTTGACCGACAGCAGCGAGCCGACCAGCGCCGCGGAGTTGGACACGCGCCCGCCAGCCTTGAGATAGTTCAGATCATCAACTGTGAAGCGATGCGCGATCTTCAGCTTGTTAGCCTCGCCCCAGGCGATCACCTCGTCGAAGGACAGGCCCTGTTCTTTCCGCGCGACCATGTTTTTGACCAGCAGACCGAGACCCCCGGAAATGCACAGCGTGTCCATGACATACAGCCTCTGCTCCGGAAACTCGCTGCGGATCATCTGCTCGGCCAGCCTGGATTTTTCGTAGGAAACGGACATCTTCTGAGACATATCCAGAAAAATGACGTCCTTGCCCGTCTTCAACAAAGAACGGAAGAAATCACAGTAAATAAACTCGTTGATCATCGAGGTCTTCAGCCTGTCGCCTCCTCGCATCCCCTTGTAGACCTGCTCGCGCGTCTCCTCGCGGCAGTCATCCTCATACAGCTTATCCCCCACCGTATAGGTATAGGAGATAAACGGGATGTTGTGCTCTTCAAGATAGGTTCTCGTCAAGTCGGAGGTTGAGGAAGTCGCAATGATATAATCCTGCATGGTTGTTTCCTTTCGAAATATCTTCATATTTGTTTGCTCCGGCGCTCATCATAGCACAAATGCCAATATTTGTCACCCCAAAAAAAGGGAGCTCCCATCTTTGACGGGAGCTTGCGGTTTTCTGTTATTTCAGCACGGCGTTGAAGCATACTCTTTTTTTTTGTTTGCACGGTAATGCTGTAATGAATAAAGTATCGGCCGAAGCTTGAAGAATGGATCTGCATGCTGTATAATTCATTCAGGAGGCGATAACCATGATTGAAATCAAATACATTCCCCTGCGCGAGGGCGCGCATATCCCGACAAAAGCACATGAGGACGACGCCGGTTTTGATCTCTACGCCTCCGAGGATTTCACGCTCAGGGCCCATGGCTTCGGCTGCGTTCCGACGGCGCTGTCCATCGAGCTGCCCGAGGGATACGAGGCGCAGGTCCGTCCCCGCAGCGGGCTGGCGGCCAAATACGGCGTGACCGTACTCAACGCCCCCGGGACGATCGACGCGGGCTATCGCGGCGAGGTGAAGGTCATCCTCATCAACCACGGAGAGTCTGATTTTGTGATCACGGCCGGCATGCGCATCGCGCAGATGGTCGTCTCTCCCGTTCTGAGCGCCCGCTTTGTCGAGGCCGCGGCGCTTGAAGAGAGCACGCGCGGCGAGGGCGGCTTCGGCTCGACCGGAACGAAATAGGGCTTCGATCAAGAAAAAAACGCTTTTGGCAGCAGCCAAAAGCGTTTTTCTTTCGTTCAGTTGTCAAAGATGATCTCGCAGTTCGGCAGAGCCTCGCGCAGCTCCGCGATCTGCTCCTCGCTGAGCGGATTGCCTGTGAGCTTGAGCCATTTGAGATTGGACAATTGCCTGATCGGAGAGACCGAGCTGAGCCGATTCCCTGAAATATCGAGCAGCTCCAGCTCGTCGAGATACATCAGCGGCGTTCCGTCCGAAATGTTGTTGTTTCCCAGATGCAGCTCGCGCAGCGGCGCGGTGAGGTACTGGAACGTATAGATGTTATCGATCTGATTGGCGCCGAGATCGAGCTTTTCAAGCTTCTTGAAGCGAAGAATCGGGCTGATGTCCGAGACGCCGTGGTCGAAGAGTATGACCTCGGTCGAGTCCTCTCTGATTTTTTCTCCGCCCATCTCGACATAATAAACCAACTCGGAATGCTGGACGTCGCAGCCTCGCAGCCTTGCCTTCAGTTCGTCCACAGCCTCGCCGGAGAGATCGGGGTTGTCATAGATGCGCAGCACGTCAAGACCGCTGAGCGCGGCAAGCAGATTCAGATCTTCATCCGTCAGCGCGGTGTTTTCCAACCCGAGCCTGCGCAGATTGACCAGACTGCGAAGCCCGGACAGATCTTCGATGGGGTTGAAGGCCAGATACAGTTCGCTGAGCTCCGTCAGGGTAGACAGAGGCGTGGTGCCCGTGATGCCGTTACCTTCGGCGTTGATATAACGGAGCGTGCGCATCCCCATCAGAGGCCGGAGGTCGGTGACGACATTATCCTTAAAGCAGATCCATTCCAGTTCCGTAAGGTCCATCAGCGGCGTGAGATCGGAGATCCCGTTGCCGGTGATATCCAGCTTCTTGAGTTTCTTGCAGACAGTCAGCGGCGAGAGGTCTGTGATGCCCATGTTGCTCAGATCGAGCTCCTCCGCATCCGTACGGAAGGACAGCGTGCCGACCGTGACATCGCTGACCGTTTCCTCCGCAATGCCGGGATTGCTGTGTATCGTGCAGTTGGGCATAGCTTCGGAAAGCGCGCCGAGCTGCTCTTCCGTGACCGCAATGCCGCGGATCGACAGCATCTCCAGCTGTGGGAGGGAATACAGCACGGAGAAATCCGTGATCGGGTTGTTGTCAAGATACAGCGTTTTCAGTTCGCGCAGGCTTCCGAGCGGATCGATGTCGGAAACGGAGTTGTTCGACAGATCGAGAAACACCAGACCGCCCAGCGCGGAAAGGGGCGAGATGTCCGTCAGGCTGTCTCCCGACAGCGTCAGTGAAGTGAGCGAGTAAAGTTTTACAACGTCGCCGAGGATCCCGTCTCCCAAAGCGGTGTCTTTGACGGAGAGCGAGCTTGTCCAGGCCTCGTACTGTTTGCCTGCGACGGTGACGAGCGACTCGTTTTTCTTCTCGCTGATTTTCATCTTGATCGAGGCGATGCGCGCGGAAACGGCCGTGTTGTTCTTGTCCTTCTTATACAGGTCCTCCAGCAGTTCCAGCGCCTTGGGATAGTTGCCCTGCTTTTCATAGCAGTCCACCATCAGCAGACTGCACTCCTCTGTCTCCGAGATGGCGGAAGCGCGGCGGAGGCTTGCCAGGGCACTGTCATAATCGCCGCTGTAATAGCTCTGCAGCGCGTTGCCGTAATGGGTATTGTAGCTGCGCTGCTCGGCCGCGCCCTTGAGAATAAAGGCTGCGACGATGATCGTAGCGGCGGCCAGCGCCGTAAAGACGATATAAAGCGTCCTCTTACGGTTCCTTTTCTTCTTTTGTTCAACGATCCTCTGCCTCGCCGTGGCGGACAACTGTCGGGCGGTGTACGAGGCCTGTCTGCCCGTATACGCCGTCTGTTTGGCCGTATTCGCCGTCTGTCTGCCGGCAGAGGCTGTCTTTCCCGTTTGGGCGGGCTGCCTGCCCGTTAGCGAGGCCTGTTTCCCCGTTAACGACGCCTGCCTGCCCGTCGCGGAGTCAGGGCTTTCATGCTTGCCGGTAAAGGCCCTGGACGAGGAGGTTTTCCCTGTTTCTTTCATAGCTTCACCTGTAGTGGAAAAAGGCTCTTTCCCTGCTGATGTCGTTTACTCTCCGATGCTCTCTCCCTGTGCCGTTTCCGCTCCGAGCTCCGGGGCGCTTCCGGTTAGGGCGTCGTCAGCGGGCAAATCGACGCTGCTCTCTTCCGCGGCGGGAGCATCGACCGCGGCGGTCTCTTCTCCGTTCGGCGCAGAGGCGATCTGTTCCGCTTCCTCCGAAGAGGGGGGCACGACGACGGGATCCTTGATCTTGGGCAGCTCTGTCTCAGCCTTTACCGCCTTCCGGCGCCGCAGCGCCAGCGCGGCGCAGAGCATGGCAAGGACAAAGCCCAGCGTTGAGAGAAGCGCCATGCCGTCCAAAAAGCTGACCGGATTTTGCATATCCCCGAAAACGGGGATCGCGCGAAAGATGATCTGATAGGCAATGATCATCATAAACACCAGGACGAGGATCCACTTCGTGCGGATCATTCCCGTGAGCGTGGCGGTATAAAGAAAGACAGCCAAAAACGCGAGAGCAATGCAGATAAAAAGCGTGAGCGGTTCCTTGCCGAACGAAGACAGGATAAAGAAGGCCGCGCCGCCGAGAACCGGCAGGATCGTGGTCCAGAGGGCGATACGCCCCAGCAAGAGGATAAAAAGGATGAACAGCAGCGCGCTGCCGACCGGCAGGAGCGTCTGAATCATCAGCTGGGTCATATCTCCCCAGAGATTCATCGTCCCGAGGAAGCGGGCTGCGATAGACAGAACCAGAAGCGTTACGGAGACATGTGCAAAAAAGCTTCCCTTCTCGACGTAAAAGCCGCGCGGCTGTTTCTCTTTCTTTTCCATGATGCTACCTGCCTTTCTGCTGCGAACGAAAGGGTTGTCATAATTTTGTTTCCATAATCCCATTACGCATTATAGCACAAGGCGGCGGATTATGCCACGCTTTTTTTATTTTACCGATATTTCTTTCTTTTGTAAGAAATACGTGCGCCGCAGCATCAAAAATCGGCCGGAAGCATGTCGCTTCCGGCCGATTTCGTGATACGAGACCTTATTCCTCGGGGCTGAAGTCTTCCTTGCCGACGCCGCAGAGTTCGCAGGCGAAATCATCGGGAAGGTCTTCCCATTTCACGCCGGCTTCCTCTTCGTCGTAAACCCAGCCGCACACATTGCAAACGTACTTCATTCCGGTATTCCTCCTTATGTATTGGGGTTGAAATCAAACAGATTCAGACCGACCTCGCTGTCGAATCGCCGACCGACTTCTCCGTCGAGCACGGTGATGAACATCTCGCAGGTGGCGCTGACGATCGCACTGTTGAGATGTCCGCCGACCACGGCTCCGTCCGTTCCGCCGGCGCTCATGTGCAGATGGGCATAGTATTCGCCATTCATGCGCGTGATGCTGCCGGTGAGCGAAACGATCTCCCAGTCACCCGTAAAGCGGTTGGCGTAATACTTCTTTTCCGCGGTGTGAAAAACGCCGACGGTGAAGTCTCCCACCGCTCCGAGCGCGCTGATCTGCGCGAGACGGATATCTTCTTTGAGCGCGATGGCCTTCAGCTGCTCCTGGATCTCCTCGCCGCGGTCGATGCGCGCGACGATCGTGTTGTCAAAGCGGGCGTAATTCATTAGCTTGTCCCCTTTTGTCCGCTTAATTGCCGTCTTCGTCCATGTAGCGTGCACGGTTGAAGCGGTCGTTCAGATTGAGGACATTGTCCACAGTCTTCTGCGACAGGGCGGCTTCCTCTTCAGAAGGAGCGCGGCCATTTTTGGCCTCCCGTTTGGACTGCCACAAGCCGAGGCACCCAAAGGTGGTGAAAGCACCGAGAAACACAACGAAAAGCTTTCCGAGAAAACCAAGCATGGCAGTTCCAGCCTCCTCCTCGGCTTACTTGAAGTATCTCTCCAACAGGCCCTTGAAGGCCTTGCCGTGACGGGCCTCGTCGCGGGCCATTTCGTGCACCGTGTCGTGGATCGCGTCGAGGTTGTACTTCTTGGCGAGCTTGGCCAATTCGAACTTGCCGGCGGTGGCGCCGTTCTCGGCGTCGACGCGCATGGCCAGGTTCTTCTTCGTGCTGTCGGTCAGCACCTCGCCCAGCAGCTCGGCGAACTTGGCGGCGTGCTCGGCCTCCTCAAGACCGGCCTTTTCCCAATAGGCGCCGATCTCGGGATAGCCCTCGCGATAAGCCACGCGGGCCATGGCCAGATACATGCCGACCTCACTGCACTCGCCCTCGAAGTTGGAGCGCAGACCGGAGATGATGGTTTCTTTAACGTCCTCGGGCACATCCGCGCCGAAGACCTTGCCGACGCCCAGCACGTGCTCGGCGGCCCAGCTCAGCTCCTCGGCCTGGAGCGTGAAACGCTCGCCGGGGACCTTGCAGACGGGGCATTTTTCGGGGGGAGTATCGCCCTCATGGACGTAACCGCATACGGGGCAGACCCATTTTTTCATAAGTTAGACTCTCCTTTTTTTAATGATTTGATCCGGGTTGATCGTGTTTTCAATATACCATGACGCCCGGTCTTTGTAAAGTGAATTATCCGTTAAGAAAGCTTACTCGACCAGCGCGAGCAGCGCCGGAGCGGCCGCCCCGGCAAAGAGCCGGATCGCCGCAAGCGCCTCCTGCAGCGTGTTTCCGCTGCTGCCGACCTCAAGGATCAGCATTCCCGGGCAGAGCTGCTGATTATAGCGCTGCGGCACCACCGCAACCGGACGCATCAGCGTCGGATGCGCCTCCAGCAGCGCGTTCTGCAGATACAGCGCCAGGGAGAGGTTGCTTCGCCAAAAGGGGTGCTCCAAGCCGGTCTCGTCCGTGCCGACGAGCAGCATCGCCTGGCTCGCGCAGGTACCCGCTTCTTCAGCAACAGTCTTGTAAATCACGTCATCCGCGCCCAGCGCGTCGCGGTGAACATCCAGCACAACGGAAAGGGAGGGATACTCGCTCAGATACTGTTCAACAGCCGCACCGGAGCGTGAATAAGAGCCCGTGTAACTGGGATAGTCGTACACGCCCCTGTCGTGGATCACACGCAGTCCGGCCTGCTCGAAGAGGCGCGTCAGCTCGTCGCCCACGCGGATGATATTGTATTCGGCGTCCTCTGTGCGTGCGTTGTCGCTCTCCTCATAGCGGTCAAGCCCCGCGGGCGTATAGGCCTCGGAGGAATGCGTGTGGATGATCAGGATCTGCGGCCCTGAGGAGCTGAGGCGCAGTGATGTACCGCCTTTGACCGTCTCCGCCGCGTCGATCTGGTAGCCGGTCTCGTTTTTGATCAGCGCCGTCGCGCTGATCGTCATGGCCACGGCGTTCTCCGCCCGGGAGGGCGCGAAGCGCGGCGATTCCGCTTCCTCCGCGGCCGATGCGGGTGCATGGATGGGCGCGGACGTACTGCTCTGCGCTATGGAATCATTCTGCCGCATAACGCTGCGCATTTCATTTTTCTCCATCGGCTCCGCCGCCTTTTCCGGAGCGCAGCAAAACAGATACGCGCACAGAACGGCCGCTCCGACCAGCGCCAGTTGTTTTCCCTTCCCCATGATCCGCACCCCGCCTTTCTCAACATCGTATGCATGCGAAAAGCCGGGATATGCCGCGCATATCTTGACGGAAAACAGCGATGGGTGGTATCATGCAGAAAAAAGCGGGAGGCAAACTTATGAAATTTACATACCGGCCGCGGGGCGTCTGCTCCCAGCTTATGGAGATCGAGATAGAAGACGGCAAACTCAAAGGCCTGTCCGTCATGGGCGGCTGCGACGGCAATCTCAAGGGCATCGCCAGGCTCGTCGAGGGCATGGAGGTCGAGGAGGTCATCCGCCGGCTCGAGGGCGTGCGCTGCGGGCGCAAGGCCACCTCCTGTCCGGATCAGCTCGCGAAAGCGCTCAAGCTCTCGCTCGAGCAGGCGGAGTAAGCCATGCTTGAGGAGATCCTGCGCGAGGGCTTCGCAGCGTATTCCCTTCCTCTCGACGCTCAGGCCCTGTCCCGCTACCGCCTGTACGCAGACAGGCTTGAAGAGACAAATAAGGTCATGAACCTCACCGCGATCACGGGTGAGGATGAGATCGCGCGTCTGCATTTTCTCGACAGCGCCGCGCTGCTCTCTCTGAGCGAGCTGTCCGGAAAGCGCGTGATCGACGTCGGCACGGGCGCGGGCTTTCCCGGCCTTGCGCTGAAGATCGCCTGTCCGGAGATCGAGCTGACGCTGCTCGACAGTCTCGACAAGCGCATCGCTTTTCTGCGCGAGACGGTCGAGGCGCTCGGCTTTGAGGACGTCGTCTGCCTGCACGCGCGCGCCGAGGAGGTGCCGCAGGCTTGGCGCGGCGGCTTTGACGTCGCCGTTTCCCGCGCGGTGGCGCGGCTGAACATCCTCTGCGAGCTTTGTCTGCCGCTGGTGAAAACAGGCGGCCTCTTTCTCGCCATGAAAGGCACAGACCACGCCGAAGAACTTGCGGAGGCCCGGCGCGCCGTCCGTCTGCTCGGCGGCGAGATCGAAGACGAAAGAGACTACACGATCCCGGGCACGGACGTCGCGCACAGCGTGATCGTCATCCGCAAGGCCGCGGACACGCCGCCGAAATACCCGCGCCGCTGGGCGCAGATCAAAAAGACTCCGCTGTAAAAGCTGTCGCCGGCTTTTACAGCGAAAAAAACAGGTGCTTTTAAGAAAGCACCTGTTTTTTTCTTGATTGTACGAAGAGAGGGGACTCACCGTCCCCTCTCTTCGCTCTCCTCTTGCAGATCATCAAGCATCCCGCAGTACTTTAGATTCCCGTGTCAAGCAAAAAGTTCTGCAGCGCACCCGGCGTCTCAAAGAACAGCTTCGCTCCGGCGTCCGTCAGTTCTTCTCTGCTGCGAAAGCCCCAGAGGACGGAGGCGCAGTCCATCCCGGCGCGCGCGGCCGTCAGCACATCCACCTCCGAATCGCCCACGTACAGGCAGTCCCCCGCCTCAACTCCGAGGGCCGACGCCGCGGCGAACAGCGTGTCCGGCCAGGGCTTGCGTCTTACGCCGCCGGCCTCATTCTCCCCCACGGAGACCTCGAGCAGTCCGGGAAAGTGGATCGCGGAGAGTTCTTTTACCGTCCGATCCGGCTTATTCGACACGACAGCAAGCGGGATCCCTTCGTCTTTCAGCGCTTCCATCAGCTCCGGGATGCCCTCATACGGCCTCGTCGCGTCGTTGGAATGCGCGTTGTAGTACGGCAGATACCACGCGAGGATCCGATCGATCTGAGCGTTGTCCGTCCCCTCCGGGACGGAGAGCTCCAGCAGGCGGCGCGAGCCGTTGCCCACCCGCCGCCGCGTCTCGTCGAGCGACTGCTGCGGATGGCCGAACTCCGCGAGCGCCCGGTTGACCGCGGCGTTGAGATCCCGCAGCGTGTCAAGCACCGTGCCATCCATATCGAACAAGACCGCTTGATATTTCATGCTGTGTCCTCTTTGAAAATGCTCCTGTATAAAAGTCAATGCCGTGATTCGGATCTTATTTGTTTTTCTCGTACAGATACCACATGCCGCGCAGCAGCAGGTCGTCGTCGCAGACGATCTCATGGCGGCAGCAGCTCACGATGCTTGAGGCCAGGCCCCCGGTCGCCACGACCCTGCAGGACATGCCGAGCTCGGCCTCCATGCGGTCGATCAGGCCGTCGATCATGGCCGCCGTCCCGAACACGGCGCCGGATCGCATGCAGTCCACGGTGTTGGTCGCGATGCATTTTTTCGGCGCCGAGATGGAGATCTCCGGCAACAGGCTCGTGCCTGCTGCCAGGGCGGTGTACGAGAGCTTGACGCCCGGCATGATCGCGCCGCCGCGGAAAAAGCCGTTCTCGTCAATGACCGTCGCAGTCGTGGCCGTGCCGAGATCGAGCACGATCACGGGCGTGCCGTAAAAATGCATGGCTGCGACGCCGCCGACGATCAGATCGCCGGCCACGGTGCCGGGATCGTCGACGCGGATGTTCATCCCGGTCTTCATGCCCGGGCCGACCACCTTGCATTCGATGCCCGTCAGCGTCCGAACGGCGCCGATGAGCGGTCCCGTCACGGGCGGCACGACGGAGGAGAGGATCACATCCTCAAAGGCGTCGGCGTCCATGTGATAGGCGTAAAAGATCTCCTTAAGCTTGATCGTGTACTCCGCCTCGGTCTCGCGCGTGTCCGTGTGGATGCGCACGACATTGACGATTTTTCCCTCGTCGATGCAGCCGAGTACGATGTTGGTGTTTCCCACGTCGATGGCAAGGATCATGCTGATCTCTCCTTCTTGTGTTATGTAAACTTATATGTCATGATCAAAAAGCGACGCAGGATTACTATAAATCCTGCGCCGCTGTCTTGTCAATCCTCGCTCCGTCAGTTCGCGATGTCATGATGCGCCGTGAAGCAATTCTCGTTCAGGGCCTCGAAAACATAGCCGTTGTTGCGGCCCCAGCGCAGAATATTCTCCACCGCCTGCACGCTGAAGGCCTTGGTGTCGTGCTGCAGCACGACGTTCGCCGTATGCTCGAGGCAGCCCGTCGCGACATTATTGGCTACCTCATAGCTCGACTTTGCGCCGCCGAGTGCGTCGCCGCTGTCCACATTCCAGTCGAAATAGACATATCCCATCTCCGTCATGGACTGAGCCAGACGCGTCATGATGCCGTAGTTATAGTTCCGGCTGACCGTATTGCTGCTGCCGCCGGGGAAACGGAAGAGCCTGGTATAGCTCCCTGTCTGCCGGTAAATAATCTCCTCCATGGCCAGAAAATCGTCGTAAAAAGCCTGGTCGCTGGAATAGACCGTGTAATAGTCATGCGTCAGCGTGTGCACGCCGATCGCGTGTCCCTCGCGGAAGGCGCGTCCAATGCAGTCGACATAGTCGGGATCAAGGTTGGTGACAAAGAAGGTCGCCTTTGCACCGTAGCGCGCCAGCGTATCGAGCAGACTGTCGGTATACGCGCTCGGCCCGTCGTCGAAAGTGAGATAGATCGTCTTCTGCTCAGGCATGATCGTCTCGGGGACCGGCTGCGCAACGACATTGACCGTGCGCGATGCAGAGGCGGTCTCTCCGCGCTCGTTCATGATCGTGTAGTTGAGCACATAGCTGCCGAGCTTGTTCGGGACGACCTTGCCCGTGACCTGTACATAGCTCGTCAGATCGTTCCCGCTCTCATCCGTGGCCTCGTAGCCAGGGTCGGTAAAGGTGAAGTCGGCGCCGACGTCGATCGTTTCCCCGCCCGTCAGGCGGATCATCGGCTCGGAGATGCCGTATTCGATCACACGCTCGACCTTCGTCTCGTTCCCGGCGGAATCAGCGACGCTGTAGTAGACCGCGTCGCCCGTCTCGGTGCGGATGACCTTGTCCGTCAGATCGCCGTCAAAGCTGTCCAGCGCGGTGTAGCCCTCTTCCGTGTAGCCGACGAGCCAGCTGGCGAGGTAGCCCTCTTCGCGGTTCAGCGTGATGACCGGAGGCGTCGTATCCCGCACCCGGACGCGGCGATAGCTCTCGGCGCTTCTGCCGAAGGCCTCGGCGCTGTATTTGATCGTATAGTCGCCGATCCTCGCCGTATCGACGCCGCTCTCGACGTGCATCTCAACGGGCTTCTTCGCCCTGCCGAACAGATTGCCGGTTAAAAAAGCCTCTGCGCCGGGATCGGCAAAGCTCTCCCCTGCTTCGGCGAGCATATCCTCGTCGCCGAAAACGGTGATCTCGATATGGCGGTCGTCAATGATCACGGCCGCCGCCGCGACAATCACCAGATAGATCAGCGTCATGAGCGCGATCACAAGACCTTTTTTCTTTCTGACAGCTTTTTTTTGCTTGAGACGATCTGTCTTCCTTGCTTTGGTCTGCTTCATAGCTTTTCCTGTACTCTGTCTTTTCTTCATTCTCTCCCGACGCGGGATCATCTTGTTTCAGTATACACCATCTTTTGCGTTATGTTAACACCTTTTTTTATTTTTTTCCTGAAAATGTTTTTTCATGCGCCGCGGTTCTACTTTTTCATTGCATAGAAGGGCATAATCTGATATATTATGATTTTGTCAGCAAAAGAAGAATCTCTGCGGCAGCCAGCCGCGGGAAAGGATGGAAAACATGGAACACAATGAAAAGACAATGGACAAGATCGTGGCTCTCTGCAAGAACCGCGGCTTTGTCTACGCCGGCAGCGAGATCTACGGCGGCCTCGCCAACTCCTGGGACTACGGCCCGCTCGGAGTGGAGTTCAAGAACAACGTCAAAAAGGCCTGGCTGAAGAAGTTCGTACAGGAGAGCCCCTACAACGTCGGCCTCGACGCGGCGATCCTGATGAACCCGCAGACCTGGGTCACGACCGGCCACGTCGCGGGCTTCTCCGACCCCCTGCTCGACTGCCGCAGCTGCAAGGCCCGCCACCGCGCGGACAAGCTCATCGGCGACGAGCACGGCGAGGTCAACGTCGACGCGATGACCTTTGACGAAATGGACGCCTTCATCGCCTCGCACGAGGACATCGTCTGCCCCGTCTGCGGTCAGCACAATTTTACGCCGATCCGCAAATTCAACCTCATGTTCAAGACCGCCATCGGCGTCACCGAGGACTCCTCCTCCGTGTGCTATCTGCGCCCGGAGACCGCGCAGGGCATCTTCGTGAACTTCGCAAATATCCAGCGCACAACGAGGAAGAAGCTGCCCTTCGGCGTCTGCCAGGTCGGCAAGGCCTTCCGCAACGAGATCACCCCGGGCAACTTCACCTTCCGCACGCGCGAGTTCGAGCAGATGGAGTGCGAGTTCTTCTGCAAGCCGGGCACGGACCTGGAGTGGTTCGCCTACTGGAAGGACTTCTGCAAAAACTGGCTGCTTTCTCTCGGTCTCTCCGAGGAGCATCTGCGCCTGCGCGACCATGAGAAGGCCGAGCTTGCGTTCTACTCCCGCGCGACGACCGACATCGAATACGCCTTCCCCTTCACCGACTGGGGCGAGCTCTGGGGCATCGCGGACCGCACGGACTACGACCTCGGCCGCCATCAGGAGGCCTCGGGCAAGGATCTGAGCTATTACGACCAGGACACGAACGAGCACTATATCCCCTACGTGATCGAGCCCTCGCTGGGCTGTGACCGTGTGGCGCTGGCCTTCCTGTGCGAGGCCTACGACGAGCAGGTCGTCGGTCAGGACAAGAAGGGAAACGACGATATCCGCACCGTGCTGCACCTGCACCCGGCGCTCGCGCCCTACAAGTGCGCGATCCTGCCGCTGTCGAAGAAGGAGATCCTGACCGGCCCCGCGATGGAGCTCTATCAGGAGCTGTCGAAGGAGTTCATGTGCGACTACGACGAGACCGGCTCGATCGGCAAGCGCTACCGCCGCGAAGACGAGATCGGCACGCCGTTCTGCATCACCTTCGACTTCAACACCGTCGGCACCGAGACCGACGAGGCCGACCACTGCGTCACGGTCCGCGACCGCGACAGCATGGAGCAGGTCCGCATCCCGATCTCCGAGGTCAAGGCCTATATCTCCGAGCGCATCAAGTTCTGAAAAGGAGCGCGCCAAAATGAAAGACGGATTTGTAAAGGTCGCCGCGGCCTCGCCTGTGATCAAGGTCGCGGACTGCGAATACAACGCCGCGCGCGTGATCGAAACGATGGAGAAGGCCGACGCGCTCGGCGTCAAGGTGCTCGCCTTTCCCGAACTGACGCTCACCGGCGTCACCTGCGGCGATTTCATTCGTCACCGGGTCGTGCTCGACGGCGCGCTGCGCGCGCTCGAGACCGTCGTCCGCGCCAGCGAGGGCCGGGATATGCTGATCTTTGTCGGTCTGCCCTTTGCCTTCGGCGCAAAGCTGCTGAGCGTCGCGGCCGTCGTGTATTCCGGCGAGCTGCTGGGTCTTGTCCCGCGCGAGAGCGTCCGGAACAGCGCCTTTGCCGAATACGAGGGCGAAGGCGACTTTGTACAGGTCGGAGCGTATGAGACCGTGATCTGTACGAACACGCTCTTCACCCACGCCGCACTGGGCGAGCTCGCCGTCGCGGTCGAGCTCGGCGCCGACCTTGACGAGCCGCTCGCGCCCGCCTTTGCCTACGCGCTCGAGGGTGCGACGCTGATCGTGCGGATGGCCGCCTTCCCGCAGACCGTGTCCTCCGACGACGAGCGAAAGGCCGAGCTGTGCGCGCTGACGGCGCGCCTGTGCTGCGCTTCCCTGCTCGCCGCCCCCGGCCGGGGCGAGAGCACGACCGACAACAGCTATTCCGGGCTGTGCCTCGCCGCCGAAAACGGCGAGCTGCTTGCCGCGGAAGAGGGCGCGGACAGTTTTGCCGTCACCGAGATCGACGTGCAGCTTCTGATGAACCTGCGCCGCAGACGCGGCGGCTATGACGTACCGGGCCGCGATCTCTGCCTCGAGAGCTGGGGCGGAGAGCTGAGCGAGACCGCGCTCACCCGCCGCTTTTCCAAGCACCCGCATCTGCCCGAGGGCGAGGAGGCCCTGTCGAAATACTGCGAGCGCATGCTCGACATCCAGGTCTCCGGTCTTGTCCGGCGCATGGAGTATGCCCACCTCGATCACTGCGTCGTCGGCATCTCCGGCGGCGTGGATTCGACGCTGGCCGTGCTCGTGAGCGCGATGGCCGTCAAGCGGATGGGGCTTCCCTCCACAAACGTGATCGCCTGCACGATGCCCTGCTTTGGCACCTCCAGCCGCACCAAATCCAACGCCGTCGTCGTAGCCGAACAGATCGGCGCCGAGGTGCGCGTGATCGACATCACAAAGAGCGTGCTGCAGCACTTCGACGACATCGGGCATGCCCATGACGACTACTCCGTCGCCTTTGAGAACGCCCAGGCGCGCGAGCGCACGCAGATCCTGATGGACCTCGCCAACAAGTGCGGCGGTCTCGACGTCGGTACGGAGGACCTCAGCGAGTATATCGACGGCTGGTGCACCTACAACGGTGATCATACCAGCATGTACGACGTCAACCTCGGTCTGACGAAGACCCAGGTGCGCGCTGCGGTCGCGCATATCGCCGCCGGCACGGACGACAAGCTCCTCAAGACCGCGCTTTACGATGTGCTGGACTGCCCCGTCACCCCGGAGCTGCTGCCGATCCACGACGATCTCATCGAGCAGAAGAGCGAGGACGCGGTCGGCTCCTACAGCCTGCAGGACTTCTTCACGCACAAGCTCCTGATTTGCGGTTTTGATCCGATCAAGGCCATGCGTCTGGCAAAAGCCGCCTATGGCGACGAATTCTCGGACGAGGAGCTGCTCCGCTGGCTGCGGAGCTACTGCACGCGCCTCTTCGCCCAGCAGTTCAAGCGCAGCTGCCTCATGGACGGCCCGGCCGTCGAGGACTTCTCCGTCTCGCCGCGCACGGGCCTTCACATGCCCTCGGACGGCGAGAGCGCGCTGTTCCTGAAGATGCTCGACGAGTACGAGGCAAACACGCTCTGAAAACACAAAAAAGAAAAAGCGGCGTCCTCCGTTGTGAGGGCGCCGCGTCTGTTTTGTTATATCTCTCTTGCCTGTTTATTGAACAGAAGCAGCAGCGCGGTGAGTGAAAATCCCGCGGTGCATACGGCCAGAAGCGGAACGCTGCCAAAAAGCTGAAGGATGGCTCCGGCCAGCACGGAGGCGATCGGGGTGAGCCCATGCGAGGCAACGGAGATGATGCTCGTGACCTTGCTGAGCTTATCCCGTTCGACCCTGCGCATGAGTACGGTGTTGACGGGGATGTTGATGAGGACTATAAGAAAGCCTGTGAGCAGACAGCCGATGCTCAGAAGGATCAGAAAAGCGTTGAGCGAAACGCCGCGGGATACAAGCAGGGCGTAGCCGGCCGTGAGCGCGACCATGACCAGCGTTTCCGCGCAGAGCAGGAGCGCCGTGCGGAAGGCGCATTTTTCCTTCTGCGGTCTTGCGCTGAGAATGAGCGATCCGAGCAGGGTGCTCACGCCTGTGAGCACGCCGAGGACGGAGTACCACAGCTCCGGCGTCAGGAAAGAGTCAAACAGATAGGAAGGCGCGAGCGCGAGGTCCGTCTTGACGAAGAACGGGATGAAATTGCTCGAGACCGGCGCGAAGAAGAAGTTGATGAAGAGGATCGAGATCGAGAGCGCGAGGAGCGCCTTCTCTCCGCGCAGATAGCGCAGGCCTTCGCCCATATCCGCGAGCGCGAGGCGGAGCGTCAGTCTCTCTTCGGACGGGCGGTGCTCGTAGCGGATGAACATCTCCGAGACGCCGGAGAGCAGATAGCAGACGCCGACGATACAGAACAGGAGGTAGATCGACAGCGCGGCGTAGAGTATGCCGGCAAGCACGATGCCGAAGATGCTCAGCAGCGCGTTTTTCATGGAATAGTAGGAGTTCGCCTGCTGGAGCTGTTCCTCGCGGACGATGTGCGGCAGCAGCGCGCCTGCCGCCGGGGAAAAGATGCCGCCCACCGCGTTGCCGAGCACGCCGACGGCGAAGAGGACGATCATCTGCTCGCGCGGCGCGCGGAGAAAGAGCATCAGCGCCGTGGCAAGGAGGATGACGGCCCCTTTGGCATAGTCGCACAGGAACATGATCCTCGCCTTGTTGAAGCGGTCTCCCAGGACGCCGCCGACGGGCGTGAAAATCAAAAGCACCACGCCGCAGAGCGACAGATAAAGCCCCTGCAGAAAGGCGTTGTTGCCGCTGATCTCAAGGATGTAGAAGCTGACCGCGAAGCTGTAGAGCATCGCGCCGAGCTCCGAGACCAGCGCGCCGAAAAAGACAAGCCGGTAATTCCGGTTGGAGAAGACGTTCCCCTCCGGCAGCGCTTCATGCATGTTCCGTCATCTCCTTCCAGAGAGCGCCGAGCTCCGCGTCGCCGGCGTAGCCGAGCATGTTGCTCACGCTCTCCGCCGCCGTGGCGCCGAGCAGATCGTACACGGTGGTGTTGGAAGTGAAGGATATGTAGCGAATGCTCTCCGCGCCGTAGTCGGGCGCGGCGTCGAAGTCTCGCGCGATCTCGGCGGAGCGCTGCAGGTAAGCGTTCGCCTCGTCCGCTTTTCCGGCGGCGCTCTTCACATGGGCGAGAAGCGCGAGCAGGACCGCGTGCGTTTTGTCCGCGAAGCCGGCGCTCTCCCCTTTCTTCAGGCCGAGCAGGAGCGTGATCCCCCATTCGAGGATCGCCTCCGCCGAAGCCCAGTCCCTGCGGGAGCAAAAGACGAAGGCGAAACCGGACACCGCGGAGATCATCGTCCCGGTGCTCTGCAGCAGCGCTTTGGAGAGATAGTTCTCCGCCTCCTCGCTGCGTTCGGAGAAGATCGCGAGCGCAGCCCCGATGGAGTCGTTGAATATGCCCTCGACGTTGTGCTTCTTCATCAGTTCTACACTTTTGTCAAGCTCGCCCAGAAGGAAATACGCCATAGCCTCTTTTCCGCGAAGCGTCAGATCGCTGATCTCCGGGTTGTTGTTCTGCGTGATCAGCAGCCGGGCGTGCTCGAGCAGTTCCAACACGCGGAAGAGCTTTTCCCTGTCGCGGCCCTCCACGCCGAAGATTAGATAGACGTCCGCGGCGACATACACGAGCTCGAAGGAATTGGGATATTTTTTGAGCGCTTTCTCGGCCTCGATCATCGCCTCGGGATCTCTCATGCGGCAATATCCCTCGAGTCTCCGCACGACGGAGGCGAGGCGGTTGTCCTTCGTCTTATAGCCCAGCAGGACGTCCACAGTGGTGTCGAAGAAGTCAGCCATCTCTACGATCAGTCCCAGCTCCGGGATCGACATGCCCGACTCCCATTTGTAGACGGCACCTGCCGTGACACCCAGCACCTCGGCGAACTGCTCCTGCGTCAGCCGACGCTCCTTCCGCAGCGCGCGGATGTTTTCTGCAAGCTTCATTTCCATATCGCTTTCTCCTCTTTTCTTGTATCTGAGGCGATTATACAGGAAGAAACCCGGAATGTGAAGACACAAGTGATACTATTAGGAAAATATTTTTTCTACTGTTAGTATGAATACTGAAAATGCATGGCCGAAAAAGCAAAAAAAGGGAGCGGCGGGAACTTTTCCGGCCGCTCCCTTTTTTTGTATGATTGTCCAAAAAGGCCCGCGCAAAACGGTGTGTTCTGACGATATTCCGCTTCGGGTATAAAAGCACTTTTCATCAAGCCCCAAAAGTGCTATACTGTTGATACGGAGCTGATGCCGCCCTGTGCGCGGCAGTGCCCTCCGAATTGAAGCGCGGTCCGCGCATCTGCGTTTCGCCGGGCCGCTATATACAGGAGGAATGGCAGTATGAAGTTCACTTTTGCCGAGAAGAAGATGGATTCTTCCGAGGATCTGCGCGCCTATGCCGTCAAGAAGATCGGCAAGCTCGACCGCTTCTTTAAAAACGAGGCCGAAGCTTTTGTCACCTTCTCGATCGAGCGCGGCCGCTTCCGCGCCGAGATCACCATCCACAACAACGGGCTGTATTACAGAGCAAGCGAACTGACCAACGACATGTACGCGTCCGTAGACTCCGGCGTCGCCGCGATCGAGCGTCAGATCCGCCGGAACAAGACACGCCTCGAGAAGCGTCTTCGCGAGGGTGCACTGGAGCGTGATGCCGTACCTGCATTCGTTCCCGCCGAGGAAGACGACAGCGGGGAATTCAAGGTCGTGCGCAGCAAGCGCTTTTCGATCAAGCCCATGAGCGTGCAGGAGGCCATTCTGCAGATGAATCTGCTTGGGCACGAGTTCTTCGTCTTCCGCAACATGGACGCCGAGGACGCGATCTCCGTCGTATACGAGCGCAAGAACGGCGGTTACGGCCTGATCTGCGACGACGGGCTGGATGAATAAACCGAATATACATAATTTCGGCGGCCGGTGAAAACCGGCCGCCGTTTGTTTATACTATCCACTGATAATACCCTTCAAATCTTTCCGGCAAAGACGCCGCCATGCTGCGTTGCTTCCCTTGACCATATGTTTCCATTATGCTCTGCGGGAAGCGCCTTGCCTGACGACGTTTTTGTTTGGAAATCTAATGAAGCTTTTTATCCGTGAATAGTATCAATTATTCAAAAACGAATTCCAGATATTTGGAGAACTGCTCGCCCGCGCGGAGCAGCGCGTCCGGGAACTCCGGACGGTTCGGCGTATCGGGGAAAAACTCCGGCTCGATGGCCAGGCCAGCGTTCGGCGCGATGCCGCAGTCGAGGTATTTGCCCGTGTAGAACTGCAGTGCCGGGTAATCGGTATAGAGCGTCAGCTTCACCTTGTCCGTTTTCACGACGCAGGCGGGCGGCTCGGTCAGCACGAAGCAGTCGTCGAAATCCCGTTCGATCGTCCGCGCCGCGCTGAAATCGAACGCTCCCTCCGCCGGAAGGATCTTCCCCGTCGGGATCAGGGCCTCGTCCACCTCGAGGTGGCCGGAGGCGTTGATCTGCATCTCGGCGCCGAGGATGTTTTCCTCGCCGAGGGAGAAATAGATGTGCGAGGTCGGGCAAAAGTATGTATCCCGATCGGATACTCCCGTGAAATCGATCCGCAGCCGGTCCGGCAGAAGCGTATAGATCACGCGAACCGAGAGCTCGCCGGGAAAGCCGTTGTCGCCGTCCGGCGAGAGCAGCGAGAAGGAAACGCTATTCTCTCCCTCCGGCGCGGCGGTCCAGCGCCGCTTGTTCCAGGCTCTGTTCTCGTCGCCGCCGTGCAGGCAGTTCCCGCCCTCGTTGGCGCAGACTTTGAACGTCTCTCCGTTCAAGTTGAAAGCCGCTCTTCCGATACGGTTGGCCCAGCGGCCCACGATCGCGCCGATGAAGGCGGTGCTGCGTTCATACGCTTCGATCGTGTCAAAGCCGAGCAGCAATTCCTGTCCGCCGCGATTAAGACTCAGCGCCGTGGCGCCGTATTCCGTCAGTCTGAGCGAGAACTCGCCGTTTGTCACCGTAAAGCTGCGATAACCGCAGAACTCATTTTCAACGATCACGCGATATCTCCTCCGTCGTCTGTTTTGTGATTTCAGATTAGTCTATTTACTCAATTTTTTCAAGTGATTTTTATGCCGTTTTAACAATTTTGCGTTTTTTCGGTGAAAAAACCTTGTTCAATATACAAGAGTTCTTGTTTATTTCCTTTTGATGGATTATAATAAGTTATGCCTAAATGGCCAACGACTTCGGTCAAAAATTAAGGAGGTCAATCCATGCTTACGAACGAATATCTCAAGCGCGTTTACGCAGAGGTTGAAAAGCGCGACAGCCATGAGCCCGAATTTCTTCAGGCCGTGCGCGAAGTTTTCGAATCTCTGGAACTTGTCGTCGACAAACATCCCGAGTGGGAAAAGGCGGGCCTGCTGGAACGCTTTGTCGAGCCCGAGCGTGTGATAGAATTCCGTGTTCCCTGGGTGGATGACAACGGCGTCACCCATGTCAATCGCGGCTTCCGCGTGCAGTACAATTCCGCGATCGGCCCGTACAAGGGCGGTCTGCGTTTCCATCCCTCTGTCAACCTCTCCATCATGAAGTTCCTGGGCTTCGAGCAGATCCTCAAGAACTCCCTCACCACGCTGCCCATGGGCGGCGGCAAGGGCGGCTCCGACTTTGACCCGAAAGGCAAGTCCGAGCAGGAGGTCATGCGCTTCTGCCAGAGCTTCATGACCGAGCTGTACCGTCACATCGGCCAGTTCACCGATACCCCCGCTGGCGACATCGGCGTCGGCGGACGCGAGGTCGCTTATATGTACGGTCAGTACAAGCGTATCGTCGACCGCTTTGAGGGTGGCGTCATCACCGGCAAGGGCCTGACTTTCGGCGGCTCTCTGGCCCGCACCCAGGCCACCGGCTACGGCCTGTGCTACTTCTCCGCCGAGGCTCTCAAGCATCTGGCCAACACCAGCTACGAGGGCAAGACAGTCGTCGTCTCCGGCTCCGGCAACGTGGCGCAATACTGCGCGCAGAAGGTCACGCAGCTCGGCGGCAAGGTCGTCGCGATGTCCGACTCCCAGGGCTACGTATACGATCCCAAGGGCATCGATCTCGACAAGCTCTTTGAGATCAAGCAGAAGAGACGCGCCCGTATCTCCGTCTACGCCGATGAGGTCCCCGGTGCGGAGTATCACGAGGGCTGCAAGAACATCTGGACCGTCAAGTGCGACATCGCGCATCCCTGCGCCAGCCAGAACGAGATGGACGAGAAGGGTGCCCAGGCGCTTGTCGACAACGGCTGCATGGCCGTGTTTGAGGGTGCGAACATGCCTCTGACGCCGGAAGCCATTGCGGTTG
>JAFSJZ010000036.1 GCA_017449185.1 Oscillospiraceae bacterium | reverse complement strand
CGTGCAAAGAGAAAGTGGACAAAAAGAGAAAGCACGCCAAAGTGGGGAAGATTCCGAATTCTTCCCCCCTTTGGAAACCCCCTAATTGAAACGGCAAAGGAGGGGACTTCTCCCCTCCTTTGATTCTCCCTGTTGTTGTACTAAAATGGGAAATGATAGTCAATGAATGGCATTCCCGCAGGGGCGGCAGTCGCCGCCCCTGTTTTGTATCCGGTCGGATCGCGTTTTCATGGGCTGCGACTGCAGCCCATGCGAGGAAACTTGTTCGGAGGCCTATGGTTTCCAAATCAGCACAACAGAGGGGAGATTCTTAAGAGGGTCCTCCCACCTTGCGGTTAGGCGAAAAACGCTGCGGGCTTACGCTGATCCTTGCGTTTTTCGACCGCTGCGGAAACAGCGCCGCGCCTTTTTCTGCCCCCGGCAGCGGCGCGGCGCCGTTCCCCCTCTTGAGGCGTTTCAATTAGGGAGGGTCAAGGGAGGGGAAGAATTCGCAATCTTCCCCTCCCTTGTGTCCTTCTCTTTCCCCCTTTCTCTTGGACAAGCAAGAGAAAGGGGAGCGTCTCACGCGAATCTTGACATCTTTGCGCTAATGTGCTAAATTGATAAAGACAAACACGAGGAGGGCTTCGCTATGCTCACCGACAACATTTCCCGCTCCGAGGACGGAAGTCTGCTCTTCGCCGGGCAGAGCGTATCCGCGCTGGCCGATCGGTACGGCACGCCGCTGTATCTGATGGACGAGGACCGCATCCGCGAAAACTGCCGCATGTACCGCGAGGCCTTCCGCGCGGACTTCGGTCCCGATTCTCTGCCGCTCTACGCGGGCAAGGCCGCCTCCTTCCGCCGGATGTACCGGATCGTCGCCGAGGAGGGTCTGGGCGTCGACGCCGTCTCCCCCGGCGAGATCGCCACGGCGCTCTCCGCCGGCTTTCCCGCGGAAAAGATCTATTACCACGGCGACGGCAAGACCGACGCGGACATCGCCTTCGCGCTCGATCGCGGCGTGGGCTGCTTTATCGTGGACAACGGCAACGAGCTCGTTTCCCTCAACGAGGCGGCCGGGGAGCGGAGCGTCTGCCAGAAGGTGCTGCTGCGCATCACGCCCGGCATCGACCCGCACACCTACGCCGCGATCAACACCGGCGCGGTGGACGTGAAGTTCGGCGTCCCGGTCGAGACCGGGCAGGCGATGGAGTTCGTGCGCGCGGCGCTGACGATGAAAAACCTCTCCGTCGCGGGTCTGCACTGCCACGTCGGCTCGATGGTCTTCGACGAGGACGTGTTCCTGCGCACGGTCGATCTGATGGTCGGCTTTATGGCTGAGGTGCGCGATGAGCTGGGCCTTGTTTTCGGCGAGCTCAACCTCGGCGGCGGCTACGGCGTGCGCTATCTCGACAGCGACCCGCCCTGCGACATCCCCGCACGTCTGCGCGAGGTGGCCGCGCATCTGAAAGCAAGGCTCTCGGAGGCTTCCCTGCCGCTTCCGCGCTTTCTGATGGAGCCGGGACGCAGCATCGTCGCGGACGCGGGCATGACGGTCTACACCGTGTGCAGCGTCAAGCGCATCCCGGGCTACAAGAGCTACGTCATCACCGACGGCGGCATGACCGACAACCCGCGCTTCTGCCTCTACGGCGCGCGCTACACCGTGCTGCACGCCCAAAAGAAGGCCGGTCTGCGCGCGATCTTCGATCTGGCGGGGCGCTGCTGTGAGAGCGGCGACATCATCCAGCCCGCGATCAGCCTGCCCGCCGGCACCGCGCGCGGCGACCGCATCGCGGTCTGCACGACCGGGGCCTACAACTACTCGATGGCCTCGAACTACAACCGCTTCCCGCGGCCGCCGATTGTGATGCTGCGCGGCGGCGAGAATTATCTGGCTGTCAAGCGCGAGACGCTCGAGGACGTCCTGGCGCTGGATATTTGAAAAAGAACGCAAAAAACCGGCTTCCGTTGGAAGCCGGTTTTTCTGTTGATAAGACGGATCAGAACTTGCCGAGCGAGCCGGAGTTCTCCTGGTTGGGCATGTACTCCTCGCGCTTGCCGGGGAGGATCGCGTTGAGGACGATGCCGGCGATCGAGGCGATCGCAAGGCCGGAGAGGGCGATGCGCATGTTGCCGATCATGAAGGAGATGGCGCCGGTGGCGTTGTTGCCGGCAGTCGTGATGTTCGCGCCGAGGTAGCCGGAGAAGTTCACGCCCAGCGCCAGGCCGAGGATGACGGCCGCGACGATGACGTTGCGGGACTTCTGAAAGTCGGTGTGGTTCTCGACCATGTTGCGCACGCCGACCGCGGAGATCATGCCGTAGAGGATGATCGACACGCCGCCGACCGTGGCCGCGGGCATCGCGGAGATCAGGGCCGCGAACTTCGGGCAGAAGGCGAGGACAACCGCGAAGACCGCCGCGATGCGGACGACCAGCGGGTCATAGACCTTGGTGAGCACGAGCACGCCCGTATTCTCGCCGTAGGTCGTGTTGGCGGGCGCGCCGAAGAGCGCAGCGATCGTGGTGCCGATGCCGTCGCCGATCAGGGTGCGGTGCAGGCCCGGATCCTCGATCAGGTTCTTTTCGATCGTGCCGCCGATGGCGGAGATGTCGCCGACGTGCTCCATCATCGTCGCGAAGGCGATCGGGACGATCATGATGATCGAGGAGACGAGCAGACCGGAGTTGACCTTGCCGGAGCCGAAGAGCCCGAAGACGGTGTTCTGCATCTGGACGGGCAGGCCGATCCAGGCGGCTTCCTTCACACCGGAGAAGTCGACGTTTCCGGTGAGGCCGGCGACGAGGTAGGAGGCCAGGACGCCCATCAGGATCGGGACGATCTTGAGCATGCCCTTGCCCCAGATGTTGCAGACGATGACCACGACGATCGCGATCAGGGCGATCCACCAGTTGGTGGAGCAGTTGTTGATGGCGGACGGCGCGAGGATCAGGCCGATGGCGATGATGATCGGGCCGGTGACCACGGGCGGGAAGTAACGCATGACGTTCTTCGAGCCGAAGGCCTTGCAGATCGCCGCGAGCACAAGATAGAGCAGACCCGCGCAGGCGACGCCGACGCAGGCGTAGGGCAGGGATTCCGCCTGAGACAGGCCGAGCTCGGCGCCGGAGGCGACGACGGAGAAGTATCCGCCGAGGAAGGCGAAGGAGGAGCCGAGGAACACGGGGACCTTCTTGCCGGTGACGAGGTGCATGAACAGGGTGGCGAGGCCCGCGAAGAGCAGCGTCGCGGACACGCTCAGGCCGGTCAGGATCGGGACGAGCACGGTCGCGCCGAACATCGCGAAGAGGTGCTGTACGCCTAGCACCAGCATTTTCGGCGTGCCGAGAGTACGCGCGTCGTAGATCGGGCCGTCGACGGCCGCTTTCTTTTCCTTATCCATTTTCATCTTATCCTTTCTGAATAAATTAATGAAAATATATGGAATGGGCTACTCGCCCAGGTCCATCAGAAATACGCCCGTCTCGTCGTCGAACTCCGGCAGGCGGACCTCCACGAGCTCGCTGCGCGAGGTGGGGATGTTTTTGCCCACGTAGTCGGGGCGGATGGGCAGCTCGCGGTGACCGCGGTCGATCAGCACGGCGAGCTGGATCGAGCGGGGACGGCCCAGCGAGAAGACGGCCTCGATCGCGGCGCGGGCCGTGCGGCCCGTGTAGATCACGTCGTCGCAGAGCACGACGTCGCGGTCGGTCACGTCGAAGGGCAGCGCGGCGCGCTTCGTCTCGGGCTGTTCGGAGAGCTTGGAGAGATCGTCGCGGTAGAACTTGATGTCAAGACTGCCGCAGGGGACGGCACGGTCCTCGATCTTGTGGATGTTGCCGCGGATGCGCTGCGCGATCGGTTCGCCCCGGCGGCGGATGCCGACAAGGACCACGTTGTCCACGCCGCGGTTATGCTCGACGATCTCGTGGGAGATGCGCGTGAGGGCGCGCCCCAGCGCCGCCTCGTCCATGATCTGCGCCTTGAGTTTCACGTTTCGGCATCCCCTTTCCATAGAGCGTTCTGCAAACAAGGATTTGCGCGCCGAGAGCGGATTGCGAGAGAATTTGTCCCTCCGGCAAAGACGCTCTTTCGCAGGAATACTTTGTGTATTTCAAGAAAGAGCGGCGAAGGCGGGGCGCAAATTGTCCGCGAGGCGCCGAAGGTGTGCGAAGCCGCGTTTGCCAAAAAAAGCAACAAAAAAGCCTTGCCGAGACACGGCAAAGCACAACAAGATAGGGGGGTGCATAATGGACACCCAATCTATATGAGCGATTTTGCCGGTCTCTCGTACCGCGCTTAAAAATCTGTTTTCTGTGTGGGAGTATACCCGAGAGAGGAGGAAAAAGCAAGCTTTTTTCTCCCGTTTTTTTCAGTTCGTAGGCTTTGCCAAAAGCGCCGTCCGGCATGCGGGAATAATCGACGTCAACTGCGCATTTTCCACAAAGCCGTGTTTTCGCTTTGTAGCTTTTGGTTTTTCTTTTTCGCCGCGAACTTGCAAGTCTGCAGGGTGTCCACTTTCTCTTTGCACGAGCAAAGAGAAAATGGACGCCCGGCAGGTCGGTAAGAGGCAAAATGAACAGGGCCGGGGAGATCCCCGGCCCTGCGGCTGCTGCATATGACGATCAGAACTCCAGGTTCTTGTCGGTCTCCTTGGAGAACACATGCGCGACGTTGCCGCCGAACTTGAAGTGGACGGTGTCACCCATGGCGTAGTGGCCCTTCATGTCGATCGTCGGGACGATGATGATGACGTCGCGGCCCTCGGCGGTGACATGCAGATGCACGCTCGAGCCCATCATTTCGGACACGTCGACCTTCGCGGGGACGCCGTCGTCGCCGATCTCGGTGTGCTCGGGGCGGACGCCCAGCGTGATCTCCTGGCTCTGTACGTCGTTCTTGAGGAGGCGCGCTTCCTTCTCGGGATCGAGCTCGACCTTGTAGCCGGCGAGCTCGACAAAGAACTTCTCGCCATCGCGGATGAGCTTCGCGTCGAAGAAGTTCATGACGGGCATGCCGATGAAGCCCGCGACGAAGAGGTTGGCCGGGTGGTTGAACACGTCCTGCGGGGTGCCGATCTGCTGGATGTAGCCGTCGCGCATGATGACGATGCGGTCGCCCAGCGTCATGGCCTCGGTCTGGTCATGGGTCACGTAGATGAAGGTGGTGTTGATGCGCTCTCTGAGCTTGATGATCTCCGCGCGCATCTCGTTGCGGAGCTTCGCGTCCAGGTTGGACAGAGGCTCGTCCATGAGCATGACTTTCGGGTCGCGCACGATGGCGCGGCCGATGGCGACGCGCTGGCGCTGGCCGCCGGAGAGCGCCTTCGGCTTGCGCTCGAGGTACTGGGTGATGTCCAGGATCTCGGCCGCCTCGCGGACCTTCTTGTCGATCTCGTCTTTCGGGGTGTGGCGCAGCTTGAGGGAGAAGGCCATGTTTTCATACACGGTCATGTGCGGGTACAGGGCGTAGTTCTGGAAGACCATCGCGATATCGCGATCCTTGGGGGCCACGTCGTTCATCAGCTTGCCGTCGATGTACAGCTCGCCGTCGGTGATCTCTTCGAGACCGGCGACCATGCGCAGCGTCGTCGACTTGCCGCAGCCGGAGGGGCCGACCAGCACGATGAATTCCTTGTCGGCGATGTCGAGGTTGAACGCCTGCACCGCGACGACGCCTTCATCGGTGATCTGGAGATTGACTTTCTTCTTCTCGGGTTCGTCGTCTTTCTTCTTCTTGCTCTTTTTCTGCTCGCCGCTGATGAAGGGGTAGACTTTCTTGATGTTCTTCAGTTGGACTTCTGCCATGTTTCTCGACTCTGCATGCACAGCCTCCGCTTGGTGCATGCTCACGGCCATCTGTTGAAAGATGCGCCGCTTATGCGACAGGTCTCCACACTGCCGCAGCCCGAGTCCGGGCGTGCTGTTTCCTCCTTATTAAAGCTGTGCACGACTTGGAAATGGAGAGCCGTACACGCAGTCAGGCTGGCGGCCGCAGGCCGCCGCATATTATAGTTTACAGGAAAAACTCCCGTTTGGCAAGGTTTATTTTTTCCCGTTTTTGCCTCCCGTCGGTCTTTTTCTCCCCGCTGCGGCATATTTTGGTATCACTTTCCCCGCAAGGAGGTTTTTCGAGGTGAGAACTCTGCGTTTTTCCGACAGCGGTCCGGCCGTGGCGCTGCTGCAGCTGGCGCTGCGGCGCGCGCAGTTCGGCCCGCTTGAGACGGACGGGATCTTCGGGCTGCGCACGCGCGAGGCGCTGCTGCGCTTTCAGGCGGCCAACGCGCTCTCTGCCGACGGCGTGGCGGGACGGGCCACGCACACCGCGCTGCTGCCCTGGTACACGGGCTTTGTACGTCACCGCGTCCGGGCGGGCGAGAGCTTTTGGTCCGTCGCGCGTCTCTACGGCGCGGACGCGGCGGCCGTTGAGCTTGCAAACCCGGAATACCGCGCCGCCAATCTCCCCGTCGGAGCGCGCATCACGGTGCCGCTGCCCTTCCCGGTCGTGCCGGCGGAGATTCCTTACTGCGCCTCTCTCGTCGCTTACTGTGTCCGCGGGCTTGCCGCGCGCTATCCCTTTCTGGCTCCGTCGAGCTTCGGCCGCAGCGTGCTGGGCAGGCCGCTGTGGGCGCTCAGCCTCGGCGCGGGAGACAATCGCGTGCTCTATACCGCCGCGCATCACGCCAACGAGTGGATCACGACGCCCCTGCTGCTCTCTTTTGCCGAGGAGCTCGCCGCGGCCTTCGCACAGGGCGGCAGTCTCTTCGGCCAGAGCGCGGCGGAGCTGCTTGATTATGCGCATCTGTGTCTCGTGCCGCTCGTCGACCCGGACGGGGTCGATCTCGTGACCGGAGAGCTGCAGCGAGGCGAGGCCTTTGAGCAGGCAAAGGCGATCGCGTCGCGCTACCCGGCCTATGCTTTCCCCTCCGGCTGGAAGGCCAACCTTCGCGGGACGGATCTGAATCTGCAGTACCCCGCCGGCTGGGAGGCCGCCCGCGCGATCAAGGCCGCGGCCGGGATCGTCGGCCCCGCCCCGGCGGATTTCGTCGGTCCCGCGCCACTTTCCGCGCCGGAGAGCCGCGCGCTGGCCGCCTTCACGCGGCGCTTCGACCCCGCGCTCGTGCAGGCATGGCACACGCAGGGCGAGGTGATCTACTGGCGTTTTTCCGATATCGAGGTCCCCGGCGCGCAGGACATCGCCGCGACCTTCGCCGCCGTGTCGGGCTACGCCGCGGAGGAGACGCCCTATGCCTCCGGCTTTGCCGGCTTCAGGGACTGGTTCATCCAGGAGTTCCGTCGGCCCGGCTTTACGATCGAGGCCGGAAGAGGCGTCAATCCCCTGCCGCTCGGAGATCTGGCGGAGATCCGCCGCCGCGCGCTCGGCATCCTGACCCTCGGCGCGCTCGTCACCTGAGCGGCTGCAAGCAGAAACATGCAGGGGCGCTTCATGAAGCGCCCGCTTGCTGCCACATAACACCCTGTTGGGTGTCCATTTTCTCTTTGCTCGTGCAAAGAGAAAGTGGACAAAAAGAGAAAGCACGCCAGAGAGGGGAAGATTCCGATTTCTTCCCCTCTCTGGACTCTCCCTAATTGAAACGGCAAAGGAGGGGACTTCTCCCCTCCTTT